>QMPN01000617.1 GCA_003648575.1 Bacteroidota bacterium | reverse complement strand
GTGCTGATCTTTGTTGCCGGAACCTGGTATCTCCTTGCCATGATGATCACCGGCAGGAAGATCTTTATGCAAAATATTGCACGAGCAGCCCTGTTGGTTGAGCTTATCGTATCATGGACAGTATGGTCACATCACCTTCTCTCCGACCAGGCCCAGCCGGGTTGGCTTAAGATTGTTTCCGGCGAATTGGTGACCGCCTTTGAGCTGATCACCCAGGGCCTTGCTTTCTTTGTAACCCTGGCCACACTCTGGCTTGCCAGGCCCCTGAAGATGACCAATGAGCTGAAGTTTTTACTTGGTGGTTTGCTTGGCTTCGGTCTGGCCGTACCGGCAGGTATTATGCAGGCCGATATTGGTCTGAACAGGATACTGCACAACACACAGTGGATCATGGGGCCGCATGTTCATGTTGCCATACTCGTTGGTTTAACCATGACATTGTATGCAGCCGTTTACCTGCTTTTCCCAATTATAACCAATGGAGCGAAACTGTATAGTCAAAAACTGGCTAATTTCCACTTCTGGGCACACCTGATCGGTGGTATCGGAATGGGCGCTTTCATGGGCATGGCCGGACTGAACGGTATGCTGCGCAGAACTATTTATTATGAAGGTGAATTTAACCTTTACATGATCCTTGCCGGAATATGCGGCGGCTTGTTGCTGATCTCATTCCTCGCATTCCTGTATAATATCATCATGAGTATAGGAATCAATGGTTTGATAGGCATCTTCAGGCCATCACCAAATAAAACCAAAGACCTTTTGCCAGCAGAAGCTGAGTAAACATTTTGTTTTTGGAATGAAAAGGCTCTCGAAATTCGAGAGCCTTTTTTTGTTGAATGCCATATTCTCCTCTTTCAGGTATATTGACTACAAAACAATCAATTTTTGAATACCGGTCTTATCCGGTGTACTCACCCTGATAAAATATATTCCCGGGCTTAGATCAATCAGGGGGATACTTGCTTCAAATGAGCCTGAAGTGACTGTTTCATCCATCACCTGCATCACCCTTTCGCCTCTGATTGAGAATACATTTGCCGCTATTCGTTGCGACTCATCAACATCAAAGCTTAGGATAACATATTCCCGGCAGGGATTTGGATATACTTTCATTTTCATGCTTGCTACTTTAGGGATTGGTTCCGGATCATCGATCCCAACCCATACCGGCGCCCCATATTCATATGCCCCCATGTCGATGATGGCTGTTCCTCCGCCGCTTCCATCCCATACCCGAATGTTACCCAGGATATCAAAAGGAAGCAGGTTCATGCCTGTGGTATCCGGGGTTCCGGTGTCGATACAGGGCGATGAGGAAGACAGCTCATATGGCTCTTCTCCACTATCAACAAACATTGGGTCTCCCGTAATATTATGATCACCCCATGCCAGGGTGGAATATGGATCTACCCTGATGGAATCAAAACCGTACTGCATATCGCAATAATCGATGAACAGACCGCCACCGTTTTCTTCAAAATCAACCACGGCAATCTGCTGATTGCTGTTTCCCCAGAATATGCTGTTTACAAAATAAGCCCCCGATCCCGCCACTGTTAATCCGCCACCATAGGGTGCAAAATTATCGGCGAAAGTGCAATTATCAAAAATCACTTCTACATCCGCCCAGAGGGCTACTCCCCCTGAATTCCAGTAACCACCACCTGTTGCAGCTATATTGTTTGCTATCAGGCAGTTGGCCATCTCCCCAGTACATCCCCCTAAAAAGCCGGCTCCGGCTGTAAATGTGTTGGATGTATTTCCGGTGATCCTGCAGTTCAGCATGCGAAAATCTACCTCCTCTCCCCTGATCTGAAGGGCTCCGTTTCCATTAGTGATATTATCAGTGAAGGTGCATTCATCCAGGACTACATCAACAATTGCATTTCCGGATAGTTTTCCAATAAATAATCCTGATGCTGAACCGCTAGCAACATTGTCACTGTAATCACATGATTGAATATTGACTATATAAAAATTCCCTTCGTCATTATTATATAGGCAGTTCATACCTGCACCATTTGGAGCATGATTATCAAAAATGGCGCAATTTTCCAGGGTGATATCAGAGTTGATGGTCATGATTCCACCAGCCCTATTAATTCCGACATTTTCCATCAGAAGTGTGTTAAATACATTCAACGTGGCCCCGTCGCAAAAGATACCCCCTCCCATCATTGCTGTATTGTTTCTGATTACCATATAGGAGATTGTTGGGGAAGACCCGGCAATGTGCAAACCCCCACCGGGTTCATCGGATGTTTTTCCGTTTCGCAAGGTTAAGCCGGCTATGACAGTTTCTGATGTCAGGCCATCTGCATAGATGACCCTGCCGGAGGTATCACCATCTATTATAGTGGTTGAAATGTAACTGGTGTCGGCAGTTGTCAGGAATAGCGATGCCAGGGTAATGTTTTTATTCAAAATGGCCAGGTGTTCAAGATAAATGCCCGGCTGAACCAGGACCGTATCTCCTTCACTTGCGGCATCAATCC
>QMPN01000616.1 GCA_003648575.1 Bacteroidota bacterium | reverse complement strand
TCAGTGGCCTCGATTTCAAATGTGATTAGTTCTCCGTCTCCGATATCATTGGCTACATCAAAAGCGTACTCGTCTGTAACCACTGAAGTTGCCAGGGAAGGGATATCACCAAATACAGCTGTATTGTCTGTGATGGACACTGCGCTACTTGAAGTGCCCAGATCAGCAGAAACGCCAAAGGCATCAATCAATCCTACATTTTCAAGGGTTAGTGAGAGTAAAATAGATTCACCGTAATCCACAATACCATCATTGTTTCCTGAAGCATCATTGATCTCATATTGGTTGTAAACTACATATGGCATATTTGCCGGAATCACATCAACAGGTGCATGATACCTGAAATAATTGGGCTTGGTGACCACAACATCCAACACATCACCCGGGAGCAATACAGCAATCGGAATGACCTGGGGTGTACCATCTGATTCGGCTGTTCCGAGGATCTGTCCATCATGGGAAAGGGCAATAAATGCGCCTGAATCGGCAGTCACCGTAAAAGTACCGGCACCTGTAAGCAGAACATTGTCATGCGCAATCATCATATGCATGGGCACCTCAGAATACAAAGTCTGGAATGCACAACCATGATGGTGAAACAGGTTATAGGTCACCTCTTTGTTTCCTACATTATATGGCCAGCTTGAAGCCTGGAGGAAATATTTGGCAGCTACATTGGCAAAGGCCGGGAGCATGCCCCTTTCTTCTGTAATGGTTGGTCCATGGTCAGGAAGGAAATCAGGGAACATATAATCATACAGTCCCCAAACATAAGTGTCGTTTACAAAGGAATAAGATACCTCTGAAGCGGCAATTAATCCGAGCGCCCCCTGTTCCATTCTATGGAATTTTTCTGTAAAGCACTCATTGCTCCAATTATACTTACCGGTGAGGCAGTTAATGGAGAAAACGAAGATTGGATCTTCATTGGAAAGTCCGTTCAAACTACTGGTATTATATGAAGGCTCGCCCCATCCTGTGTTACTTCCATGGTCGCGATGCTGAATGATAAAAGCTCCGTCGTTGATAGCAGCATTGATCATACTGGCATTGCCACCTGCCCAGTTACCCAGTTCAGCAGGTGTGGCCGGAATATATCCGAGACCATTCGGTCCGAATAAATTGAGAATTGTTGAAGTGTTTGTTGCGGTTGACCAGGGGTCTGTATTAGGATTTCCACCATAAACTTCATTGATCCTGATCGGGGTTTTCCCCCTTACATTTTTGAAATAACCACCAACGGCTTCAGAACAGATCTGGAACCAGCGTTCGGTTTGCCAGCCTAGAGCTGTGATAGGATTGTAATAACTTTCATAGGTTGGAGGGCTCAGCTCATAATTGGTGATCTTGGTGATCATATTCTCAAGGTGAGTTCCATTTTCAGCTGTCATCCTGGCCATGATCACGTCGGCCATTCCATTGTTGTTTACATCGCCATAAATGTGATCGGAGGCGCAATAATAATCCCAGATCGGAGAAAGGATGCCATTCCCTGATGCACCGTAATCGGCAAGGATCAGAAATGCGAGGGGTGGAATCGTCCAGGTGTTGTATGCATCATTGATAAAGTCTTCGATGGTGTTAATATTATTTCCACCAACCTCAGTGATCGTGTAAATGCCGGTACTGATTCCCTGCATATTTCTAAATGTCATGAGCGTGTCGGCCCAGGCCAGAAATGTAGGATCGTCGGGTGCAATGATCACATATTCGAATCCGTCTGTTTTATTTCCACCTTTTGTTGAATAATCCAGTTTTGGGAGGGAATTGAAATTTAACAAATTATCTTTAAGGATTGGATCAAACCAGCGGCTGCGATAACGATCATCTCCAAACTGCCCATTTCCGCCATCAAAGCTAACTTCCACCTCAATGTCGCGGTACACAATCAGTTGCTTGGTTACGGGATTATACTGAAACGGTGTAATTCCCAGCATAACAGCATCTACCCCCCTGATGGTGGTTTGCTCTGAAAGGATAAAAGGCTCAGCTGGATAAAAGGCGTTCACTGAATAAATGCTTTCGTCCTTGTTGTAATACAATGGACTATTGTCGGTATCAAGCGGAATGCGGGCTGCAGGTGCTACCTCCACATTTTCGTAAGTTTCTGTTCGTACCGACAGGATATTCAATTTTGCGCTTGCACCCTGTGGGATGGCAATATACTGCCCGCCGCCTGCAAGATCAGGAGCCCCTTCATTATTCGGGATGAGATTTCCCGGAAGATGAATGGCATTCATTTCGGCTCCTTTAACAGAGACTGCATCCATATTAAATTCCTGTATGGAATAAATCAACTCAACTCCGGTACTGCTTTCCTGGGTCAGGTTAAATCCTGTATCGCTCCAGCTATCATTAAAAGTGAAAGTCTGCGCGAAAATTGCCAGGGCAATAAAAGATAAGAAAAGGGATAAGGTGCTTTTGTAGTAGTTAAACATGGTGGTGTAGCTTTAGATTATATTAGTTATTGGTTAATTGTTAATTGTTAATTGTTAATTGTTA
>QMPN01000615.1 GCA_003648575.1 Bacteroidota bacterium | reverse complement strand
TGATCAGGCGACAAAAGATCATTCGTAATTCTGTTGCGGGAACAGGAGCTTTTATCCTACTGATCGCACTTCTTCTCTTGCATCGTTATCGCTATGTCAGGAAAACAAGGGATCAGCTGGAAAAGAAAAATGTGATCATACAGGATGAAAAGGAGAAATCGGACAACCTCCTCCTGAACATCCTGCCTGAGGAAACTGCCGAAGAGCTCAAAACAAAAGGCAATTCCAAAGCCAGGAGTTTTGAGATGGTTACTGTTCTTTTCACTGATTTTAAGGGATTCACCAGTATGGCTGAAATTTTGAACCCCGGCGAGCTCGTGGCCGAGATCGACCATTGTTTCAAGGCCTTTGATAATATTATTTCCAATTACGATATTGAAAAGATCAAAACCATTGGCGATGCCTACATGTGTGCAGGTGGGTTGCCGGTAGCGAATAAAACAAATCATATAGATGTTGTCAGGGCAGCTATCGATATCCGGGACTTTATGCTCAAGCTGAAAGAAAACAGGGAAAGAAAGAATGAACCGTTTTTCGAGATCAGGATCGGGGTGCATACCGGGCCTGTGGTAGCAGGAATTGTCGGGATCAAGAAATTCCAATATGATATCTGGGGCGATACGGTGAATATTGCATCGCGGATGGAATCAAGCGGAGAGGTTGGAGAGGTAAATGTATCCGGAACAACATATAACCTGATCAAAAAGAAGTTCGAATGTGTCCACCGCGGTAAGATTGAAGCTAAAAATAAGGGAGCTGTGGATATGTACTTTGTGAAAGGTGATATCTCATAATAAAAACAGGAGACTGTCTCAAAAGTTATGAATTTAGGTCAAATTGTATTCGTTCTTGTTTTGTGAATCCTTCGTGGTACTTTGTGGTTCAATTCTTTAAGAATTTACCACAAAGTTACTCAAAGTAGGCACAAAGGAACACTAAGGCTTTTGAGACAGCCCCCTGTATTAACATCAAGCCGTATTGTATTTCCTGCCCACCCTGCGCATCCAGCACCAATGGGTCAAGAACATGACTATACAAATGAGTATCAATGCACCATTTATATAAATGCTACGCATTGAATCATGCTTCACCCTGCGTATCCTGTCATCCTTTTCAGCTTCATACATAGCTTTAAGGGTTTTGTCATCAGGGGCCCAGGTTTCCTTTTCACCCTGGGATTTTAGCATGTCCATTTTGTAGTTTTCAAATGATGCTATACTCGCTTTGTTATAATTATTGCTGGCATATAAAGGATCGCCCAGATCCATCACAGCAAAAATGATCCCGGCAACTGCGATCAGGAAAGTGATCACTGCAACAAGGCACACGGCATAGCCGTAAACTAAGGGTGCTTTCGATTTCTTTTCCATGATTTTTGTCTTTTAATATTTATAAATATCATTAAAATGGTCTGGAGTAATATCCAATATCATCTACCAATACATCCGGTGGAGCAAACAACGCCATGCCCGGGGCACCGGATGCCCTTGAACAGAAGGGATCTAGTGCTTCTTTCTTCGCCATATACTCATCGGCAAGCTCCTGGTCTTCCAGTAACCTTCCATAACATAAAGCCATCATCCTGTATACATATGCCTTAATGGGCCCCGGTGCATCAGGATTCAGTTCAAGGGTTTGCCTGAACGCTTCTATGCTCTCTTCGCCCAGGTCTTTATCCTGTGTTTGCATGGCACTCATTAAACTGGCTCTTGCCAGGTCTAAAAGAATAATACTGTTATCAGGGTTCAAGGAAACGGCTTCTTTAATGTATTTTTTACCGTTTACCATATCTCCCTCAAGCAGATAAGCGCGGCCAAGGTTTTCAGCAATAATGGCATTGGCCTCATGGGATTCATATTCATTCAGCCAGAATTCCAAAAAGCTTTTTACATCAGGTAACAGCATGGCTTGCGCCATCAAACCCGTAATAGGGTCACATTGCTTGAGCAATCCCGCATAATGTTCAGCCTTAGCATAATCTACCTCACTTTCATCCCCCAGCCATGTATATATTTCGATAAGTGTGATCACAGATGGCGCAAAACATGGTTTGAGTTCAAGGGTTCTTTCAAATTCAAGTATGGCATCATCCAGCTTCGCTTCTACATCTTCCTGCCCTTGCATAAGATCGATGTATACGCCCAAGAACTTGGCATTTGCGCAAAAATGTGCGTAGATCACATTCCCGGGATCCAGTTCACAAGCTTTTTCTGCATCAGCAAGGATATCAGTAATGCCATACTGGCCGGTACCCTTCATGATGTGCTTTCTGGCCCTGGCCCGTTCATAATATGCTGAAGCATTTTCCGGATCCTCCAAAATAATGTTGTCCAGCACAACAATTGCTGAATCAGCATATCCATCAAGCCGAAGTTCGTAGGCTTGCTGTACCACATTCGTTTTCTGTCCTGTACACGACAGGAAAGCAAAAGATAAGCAGAGTATGCCTGCTAAAAAATATGCAGACATCCTGTTTTTGGTTTTCATCTTTTTTGTTTTCATTTCT
>QMPN01000614.1 GCA_003648575.1 Bacteroidota bacterium | reverse complement strand
TACTGAATTCATTCAACCTAAAGAGGAGTTCCGTGTTCAGGTATTTCGTGATGAGGTTATGACTGAACTTATAACCTTTATCGTGAGTATAGTAATAAGTATATTAGAAATCACGATAAAGGTTATAAGTTCAGTCTTGGTGATAACTCTAGGATTTTCAGTAAGTTGGAAGAGTTTAGTGTTGGTGCTGTTAAGGCTTTAGGTTTGGATTATGGAGCAGTAGATGTAGTGCTTGGTGTTAATGGTAGGTTCTATGTGTTGGAAGTTAATACTGCTGTTGGTATGGAAGGAACGATATTGAAAGCTTATACAAATAAGTTTTTGGAGGTAGCAAGATATGGTTAAGAAGTATTTGGTTGTTGAGTTTAATGAGTTGAAGGAAGAGGAAAGACCTTATTATAATGCTTCTGCTTGGTTTGTGTTCTCTGGTAAGAGTTTTTTGTGTAAACCCAAGATTGAGTTTAATAATATTGGTGTCAGAAATTTTGGTCAATCGTTAAAGTTTGTTGGTGTGACTAAAGAAGAATTTGAGAGTAAACCTAATTTGAGTATGGGTGATGTTGGTAAGATGGTTGAAACCAAACTTAATTTTATGGTTAACGATGATTTCAAGGGGTTTATTAAGGCTCTCAATAGTATTTTGTTACTTGCTTGTTTTGTTTTGGTTGAGCCTGTTTATTTTGGTGGTGGTTACATTGAAGATATTGATTTGAAAGGAGGAAAGAATAGTAGACAAAGTCCTTTTGAGAGTCGTAAGAGCCTTATTGATTTTGTTAAGTGTGTTAGGTTGGTTAGTGAGGCTGATTTGAAATGTCATTTGGTTCATGGAACACTTAAAATATAGGAGGTAAAGAATGAAAAGATTTATTAAGCAGAACAGCGTAGGTTATTATAAAAGCAAACGAGGTGAACGTAATAATTACGCTAGAGAAATGAGAAGAAATAAGTATAGTAACAGAGATTTTGGAGCTTTATTAAGTAACACAAGTGGTTTATACGAATCTGACTTAGAATTTATTCGTTTTAAAACTCGCAACACTAAAGATTCAGCAGAAAGAAAGCTTAGAACAGATAGTTTGTTTCGTCTTGGTAGTCATCGTAGACGAGTTAATAATTTGGAAGAGGAAAGGTATGTTAAGATTGCTCAAAGAATTGATTGTGGTGAGAACATTGTTAAGTTGATGGTTGACAAAGAAAGAAAGGATATAATTGCTGATTTGGGTTGTATCAACGAGGAGGATTATTGTGACGAAGAAGGATGGTTTTAAGAAACGATTAGATGATTTAATGGAAGAGAGCAAAGATATTGATAGAGCTATTTGGATTATTACTCAGAGACAAAGTAAACATATTAGTTGTTTGGCTGGTGTGTTGGAGGATTTAAAGAATGCCTGAAGAAGATTATTGGAATGTGTGTGCTGACATAGAAGTTGATGAGGGTTACATCAATCCTGTTACTTGGAGAGAACCTATTCCTGAAATGCCAGATACTTCTAGTTTACCTCAAGATTTTATAGATAGTCTTAGAGCTAACATTACCAGACAAATACGTGATTGTGGTGAGAAAGAGAAGAAGGTTAAACACAGGAAAGTGAGGTGTTGGGAATGAGTTGTATTCATTGTGGAGGTAACATAATTATTGTTTCTTCAAATACTTATGAGAGTTGTCTTAGATGTGGTGCTAAATGGGTAAGCACTAAAAAGTCAGATGTGAAAGTGAGGTGTTGGTAGTTGGTGCTTAGATGTCCTGAATGTGAAAGCTTACATGTTCATAGAGGTTATTATGTTGATTTTAATGTTTGTTTGGTGTGTGCTCATAGTTTCACTAGAATTAGAAAGAATAACAAGGTTAGATGTTGGTAAAAACAATACATTTAAATAGGCTTAATCTAAGCCTTGTTTAAGCTCATATAAGACACTTTTATTTTGGAGGTAGTAGCACACCTAATTTTGATAATAATGGCTTATATCGAAAGTATGATGGGTTTAAGAGCATTGTAGGGGTATGATTAATAGTGGTTTAGTTAACAACAGTTTTTTTGTGATTATTTAAGATTGTTTAAATCGAAAGTATGGAGGTAAATGAGATTATGAGGATACAAGAAATAAAGAAACAAATAGGTAAAGAACGAACAAAAGAATTTTTGGAGTGGATGAGAGGTCAGACTGTTGGAATATATTCTGATGGTGAAACTGATTATTACACTTGGGATTTTGAGCGTTTTGTTGAAGGGAGGAGTCCAATGTGGTAAAAGTATTTGTTTACGGAATCCTTGTGGGTTGGAATGGTTTAGGTATTACTGCTATGCTTAAAGGTTATACTAGGTATATGCGTAATGGTTACTACGATATTAAAGTTGAACGTAAAGGTTTTGTTATTGGTGAACTACTAGAAATTAGTGAAGATGAGCTTAGTGTGTTTGATTTAATTGAAGGAGTTGATAAAGGATTTTACAAGCGTAACAAAGTAGTGGTTAGCGTGGTTAATAATAGTAATGTTGGTGATG
>QMPN01000613.1 GCA_003648575.1 Bacteroidota bacterium | reverse complement strand
CGGCACCACCATGGATGTAGAGGTCAAAGAAATCTTGAAATACGGGCCTCATGATGCTGTCATACCGGAGGTGACGGGTACGGCATTCTTCACCGGTAAAAACGAGTTTTGGTTCGACCCGGAAGATTCTTTAGTAAAGGGCTTTGTATTACGCTAGCCAAACCGCGTAGCGGTTGATCAAAAATTACTATCATTGTAATCTGTCCGAAACTGACCAAAATAATTACACATGAGCAGACCGTTTCAATTCCTCTTGATATCTTTCATCTTCTTGTTCTCTGTCAGCCTTATTGCACAGGATACCATCCCTCCCCTGAAAAAATACCTGTCGGCCATCCCCGGCCTGGTAATCGAAGAATTGGTTTGCCAGGAACCTTATACTGAAAAGTATTTATTACTCGTTCCACAGGCCATCGATCATAAGGATCCTTCCAAAGGGACCTTTACCCAACGGGTTTATGTGATGCACCGTGATAAAGATGCCCCGGTGGTCTTAACAACCGAAGGCTATTATGGCGGGCATGGCGCCTATCCCCAGTATATTAATGAGCTCGACATGTACCTTGGTGCCAACGAGATCCTTGTTGAACATCGCTATTTCGGGCCATCCTCTCCCGATTCCCTTGAATGGCAATACCTGACCGTCGAGCAGGCAGCCACCGACCATCATAAGGTGGTGGAGCTGCTGAAACCATATTTTACCGGCAAATGGGTCAACACCGGCATCAGCAAGGGCGGGCAAACCGCCTTATATCACAGGGCTTATTTTCCCGATGATGTCGATGCCACGGTCGGTTACGTATGCCCGCTGAACTTTTCTATCGAAGAGAGGCGCTGCTATGAATTCCTGGACCAGGTAGGCAGCGAAGAATGCCGGCAAAGGATCCATGACTTTCAGAAAATGCTTTTATGCAATAAGGACAGGTACTTCCCGGCATTTAGGAAAAGAATTGATGAGGATGGATACCATTTTTCATTGGGCGATACAGCCGGCTATGAACTAACAGTGCTTGAGTATTCATTTGCCTTCTGGCAGTGGGGCAATACAGACTGCGAGACCATCCCGACGGACACTGTAAGCCCTGAAGAGGCCATCAACCACCTTAACAATGTTGCAGGGCTCAGCTGGGTGTCTGATGAAGGCATCGCCGGGCTGCAGCCTTTCTTCTATCAGTCGCTGACTGAAATTGGGTTTTACGGCTATGACCACAGCGAATTTGGTGCTTGTGTGGAACATCTCGACTATCAGACCTTCGATTTTACCTGCCCGGAAGGTGTAAATTGTATTTATGATCCCAAACCTATGGAGAAAGTTGATAATTTTGTGCGGCATCATGGCGATAATATGATCTTCATATACGGAGAATGGGATCCGTGGTCGGCACCGGGTGTGCAGATCACCGGAAAGACCAATTCTTTCAAAGTGGTGAAGCCTGAAGGCAGCCACGGAACACGCATCCGGAACCTGCCGGAAGATCAGCGACAGAAAGTGCTTAATGCTCTGGGCGAGTGGCTCGATTGTGAAATTAACTGGTAATTAAAAAAATGAAACGATCAATATCTTTAAAATATTTTCTCTCTTCCCTGATCCTGCTCATATTGTTTGTTGCATGTTCAGCTGATCTGTTGTCGAGGGATGTTTACAAAGCGGTAAGCCGCTACGATTATTATACCACTGAGGAGTTGGTGGAGGTAGCAGTGTGGATACCTGCTTCAAAATCGGAATTGACCATCACTGTGGATATCGTCTTTGAATATGAACATTTACTCAAAAGAGCAGTGGCCACAGCGGGGCAGATCAATATTTTCGACTTTCCCCGTGCCGGCTTTCATGCAGGAAGCAATGAGGTAACGGTTTCCTATAATGAAAATGGGAAGTGGGTCTATGCAGATAAAGTTCAGATTGTCATCCTCGAAGACCGGTATAATGCCGTGAAGATCGACCGTGTAAGCGGGGGCTTGATCGTTGAAGGACTGCCATTCATCCCCTTCGGGTTTTATAATTATTCTCCTGTACAGCCCGGCCTGGCAGAGGAGGAGGTGGTGAAGGGCTTCAACATGATGTCGCCTTATCAGACCATTGAAGGCAAAACGCTTAAGGAGCGCAAAGAATACATGGACCGCTGTGCAGCGGTTGGCATGAAAGTAAATTATAATGTGCTGAGCCTTGCCGGTGGCGGAGGCGTGGCCGGCAAGAAATACAGCAAGTTGAGCCATCGTAAAAGGCTTAAGCTTCTGAAGAAAGAGATCGAGACTTTTCGCGATCATCCCGCACTTTTATCCTGGTATATCAGCGATGAGCCCGTTGGTCAGGGTGTCCCGCCGGATTCATTGATGGAGGCATATGGCCTGATAAAGGAAATGGATCCTTATCACCCGATAACAGTTGTGTTTATGAGTCCATGGATGGCAAATAGTTACAGCCATGTGATGGATATCGTGATGGCAGATCCTTATCCCATCCCCCATGGAAAAGTGGATGAGGTGGGTGCCACTGCTGCCATGCTG
>QMPN01000612.1 GCA_003648575.1 Bacteroidota bacterium | reverse complement strand
TATGCACTATGAAACCTATCAGCCCACTGTGCACTTAATTCATTCTTGACTACCGTCTTAACTCCACCATATGCATGAATGAAGAAATTATCACCAACATATATTCCTAAATGTGATGGAACTCTACCTAACTTAAAGGTAACAATGTCTCCTATATTTAAGGAAGCTAACGATTTTATCTTGCGTTTTTTACAACCAAAGATTTCCATTATGTCAGTCATCAATGGAACATCATTATGAAAATGCCAATCCATGGGATAAGCAGGAATGTCTTTTTTAATTGATTCATCCATAATACCCAAGTTAATTGCTACCCCAGCTATTAACATTGCACAATCAACTCCACCATCATCACCTTTGATCATTGCTTGATGTAGGTATGGTGTCTTTAACCAAGACTCAGCTTCTTCTGCTATATCATTTCTAGTTACAGCAATCAATTTTAATCCATTTTTCATTATTTAAAATTAACCTCAGCTCTAATATGTGGAAAGCCACCAAAGTTATTTACATTACCGAATTTGTTTTTACAAGTAGCAAAGTTTTTATCACATCCTGTAAAAATATCAAATGTATCACCAATCTGAATAACTTTAGTTGTTGGTAAAAATAACTCAACACTTTCAGATACATACAATTTAACAGGACTTTTTAATCCTATGTTGTTACCAGATGTCCAATTTATAAATCCATTTGCAAACCATCCATCAGCCTGCAGCAATCCAACTATATTGAATTTAAGTCTATTTGTGGTAATTGCATTAACAGAACTTGAAAATTGATGTGCTGCTTGACTAATACCACACTGACCAATTGTTAATGGTCCAGATGGCTCAAACAATGCATGTCTACATTTTGATGTAGTTACATCTCCAATTACATGCGATAACTTCTTCATCAATGATTGAACATCAGCACGGAATCCATCTTCAGTCCATTGGATTAAACCTAGATTTCCTGTGAATATGTTAAGCGAACCACTTGATAAATCAGTCCAATCTACTCTGAATACTTGAATATCTGCTTCATCATATATGCCATTGTGTAGGTCTTCTTCTGCCACATCAATAGACCAAGCTCCAGCAAATTCCTGGTTTGATACTTGAGCATTTGAACGTAAATTCATTAATACTCTTGATAGACCTGGTGTTGGAATATATGTTGTACCACCAAAGACCAATTCGAGGTCGTGATCAGTAAAACCTAATACAACACCATCCTTCCTTGTAATTTGAATACAAGTAGCAATAGTACCATTTTTAAATCCAGCTTTTAGTTGAGCAGATATAGTTTTCATTTAATATTCACCAAATACTTCTATCAATGATATTGCTTCTGTGCTGTGACCTAATGGATCAGCATTACAATCCAGAGCTATAATAGTTGAACTAAAATCACTTGCCAATCTAACTGTATGAGGTAATACTCCAGATACTTTAATGTCATCTCCGTTTGATGATGTCGGAACCACAATTACTGGTTGCCCATTAATGTATTCAACATTGACACCTGTATACGACAAAATTCCATTGATGTATACTTGCAATGTTGTGTTTTCTGGATTGAAGATTGGATGAGTTCCTGGTGTGGTATCATCAAATGCAAGATTCAAATTCCATTTATCAGCTGAATTCCATGACAATGTATTCAAAGTTAATGTGGGTTGATCTCTATCCACATATTTAAATGAATTTAACCCATGGCCTCTTTGAACTAGGAAGTTTTTAATATCATTCTTCTGGTCATTGGTCATTGTTTGTGTTGGAATTTTCCAACTATATCTTTCCCATCGTGTTCTTTTGACACGATATTCATATGTACCATTAGAACTTACAGACACAGGATCTGATACGTTTTTTGTTATCCCATGCAATGTTGGATAAAATGGAAATTCTACATTATCAAATGCCATCTGTTACTCCTAAGCTAAATTATAAGTTGAATTAGTACCATTTACTAACTCAGCTAAATATCTACGATTTTCTTCAAGTGATTGTTGAACATCTTTTGAATCAAATGCAGTTATATTTACTATCACAGAACGATCACCTCCTACACTGCCCATCTGGTCATTGGGTATGATATTACCATTGGATTTTGGTGTAAATAATTCTGGTCCTTGCTCACCAACCACATATGATTGATTAGCACTTACTGGTCCACCTTCAGCTTTGAATAATCCAGCAACACTTCCTGCTATTCCACCAAAACTTCCTGTTGTTCCAAAATCACCTAATAATGCATTCATTAATTTGGCTGCTAATGCTTCAGCAACCATACGATCCAACATCTTCTTGAAATCACCAACCATGTCTTGTGTCTTACCTTGCATCCAATTGAAGAATGTATCTCCCATTGCATCCTGCATATTCTTAGCAGCTTCTTGTAAGAACATTGTGGTTTCTGATAATGCTTCTTCGAATTTGTCTCCACCAATGGTTTCAACTAAATCATTCATAGCAACCGAATATTCTTCAAGAGTCATTTTCCCTTGATTATATTCTTCAGTT
>QMPN01000611.1 GCA_003648575.1 Bacteroidota bacterium | reverse complement strand
CTGCCTCGCGGCTATAGTATATTTGATGTATAAACAGTGATTTGCCGTACGGTATCAAAATTTCCGGAGGATGCCCTGATGAAAAAGTATGGAAAGGTTTTGATCGTTGATGCCGGCGAGGGAGCCCTTGCCGGTCTTCGCATGTTGTTGAAGGATTACTTCAGTGAAATTGATTGTGAGAGAAACCCGAACCTTATCCCGTCTTATCTTTGCAGGGGGGTATATGATGTGTACATCCTTGATATGAATTTCAATAGTGGCAGGCACAATGGCAATGAGGGGATCTTCTGGATGAACAAGATCTTCGAAACTGACCCCGGCGCGGCTGTGATCCTTACAACCTCCAATGGTAATGTTGATACAGCAGTCAGGGCTATTAAGGCCGGGGCTGCAAATCTTATTCAAAAACCCTGGAGTGATGAAAAGATGAGGGGGGCCATCTTATCTGTACGCAAATCCGGAAGATCAGGCAGCCATGTAGCAACAAACAAGGCTGTCGACAGGCGAAAACCACGGGCTCTCAGCATTATTGGTTCATCGGAACCCATAAAAAAGATACTGTTACAGATGTCGAAGGTGGCTGCCACTGACGCCAATGTCCTGATCACAGGCGAAAATGGTACCGGCAAGGAACTTGTAGCCCGTGCCATTCACAACCAATCAAACAGGATTGGTGAGGCCTTTGTGAGTGTGGATATGGGTTCTATCAGCGGAAGCCTGTTCGAGAGCGAGCTGTTTGGGCATAAGAAGGGTGCCTTTACTGATGCAATGGAGGACCGCCCGGGAAGGTTCGAGTCGGCTGATGGTGGAACTCTCTTCCTGGATGAGATCGGTAACCTGCCCCTGTCATTGCAGCCTAAACTGTTGTCGGCCCTGCAAAACAGGGAGATAGTCAGGGTTGGGACCAACAGGCATGTGCCCGTAGATATCCGCCTGATCACAGCAACAAATATGCCTCTTGAAAGGATGGTCCGGGAGGGCAAGTTCAGGGGGGACCTGTTATACAGAATGAATACTATAACGATCCACGTGCCTCCCTTACGCCAGCGGAAGCCTGATATAAAACCGCTTTTCGATCATTTCAAGGAAAAATATGAAACAAAATATTCAAAACCCGGAATGGAGGTAGATGCTGCAGTGTTTGATAAACTTATTTCCTGGCATTGGCCGGGCAACGTTCGCGAGCTGGAACATGCTGTAGAAAAGGCCGTGATCATGAGTGAGTCGGGATGCCTCGGCCCCGAGGACTTCGCCTTCAATCTTAACAAGGGTATTGTTATTGCGGGAGAGCCGGAATGCTATAACCTTGCAAAGAACGAAATGCGTGTCATAAACCAGGCCATTGAGCGATGCCGGGGAAACCTGTCGCAGGCATCACGCATTCTGGGCATCACCAGGAAGACGCTTTACAATAAGATCTCTAAATACGGGATTTAGAGGGTTGAGGGTTGAGGATTGAGTTTTGAGTTAGTGTTAAGTTTTAAGTTATTCACTTTAATTAGGCACTAGCAACTAGGCACTTGGCACTCGGCACTCGGCACTCATCCTCCCCCGTCTTATCTATTTCTCCGTTTCTTTTTTATCCAAAATATTCACATTAAGATCCTGTATCGGATAAGGGATCTCAATTCCTGCTTCCTTGAGGGCCTGGAATATGGCAAGGTTCAGTTCGCTGCGTATCCTGAGGCGTGAATTCACTTCCAGCGTATAAGCGTAGAGCCTGAACTTCAAAGCAAAATCGCCATAGCCGAAGAAAATAGCAAAAGTTTCAGGGTTCTTGGTGATTTCAGGGTGCAGTTTCGCCTGCATCACCAGGATATCGATAACTTCCTGAGGATCGCTTCCGTATACTGTACCAATATCGATCTCGATGCGTAATATGGGATCAGAAAGCGTTAGGTTGATCAACTCATTGGATATAAGTTTCCCATTTGGAACGATCACCTCTGATCCGTCGTAGGTCTTTATTATGCTTGAGCGTATTCCGATCTCTTCAACTTTACCTTCCTTATCGCCAAACTGCACGGTATCGCCAACCTGAATAGGCCGTTCAAATATCAGTATGAATCCCGATATCAGGTTGTTGATAAGATCCTGTAACCCAAAACCGATACCAACACCGAGGGCCCCGATAAGGATGGTGAGTTTAGTCATGTCGATGCCCAGCACGCCAATCGCAAGGATGAAACCGGTAGTAATGATAGCAATCCTGATTATCATGTTGATCATCCCGGGGACACCACGGCTAAGTTTCACCCTCGGAAATAATTCTTTTTCCAGCAACACCCTGACAAAACGTGTAAACCATATTGTGATAAAGATGATCAGGAAAAATATTAGTACCCCTTCCAATGAGATGGTCATCTCCTTTCCTACAACCCATTTGGTTTCCAGGATATAGGTCAGCCAGTCCATTACAGGCTCATAGATCAGGAATCTCTTTAGCACAACAGCTATCCAGTATATAAGGGCAAATAGCTTCACCACCTTGATGATCTTGTTCACCAGCAT
>QMPN01000610.1 GCA_003648575.1 Bacteroidota bacterium | reverse complement strand
AGCTGACTTCTGATTTCTGATTTCTGATTTCTAGTATATCGGTGTCACGTCCATATTATAAAACATAAACGCCCACTGATCCGCCACCTGTTCGATGACCTTTGATACCGGTGTGCCGGCACCGTGGCCTGCTTTGCTTTCTATCCTTATAAGTACCGGGTTCGGCCCGGTGTTCTTCTCCTGCAGCGTGGCAATGAACTTAAAGGAGTGGGCAGGTACGACCCTGTCGTCGTGATCGGCTGTAAACACCATGGTGGCCGGGTAATCAACACCGCTTTTGATATTATGCAAAGGCGAATACCTGAGCAGGTAATTGAACATGGCACTGTCGTCTTCGCTGGTGCCGTAATCGGTGGCCCAGGCCCATCCGATAGTAAATTTGTGATACCTGAGCATATCCAGCACACCCACGTGGGGTAATGCAACACTGAAAAGGTCAGGCCGTTGGATCATACAAGCCCCAACCAATAACCCGCCATTGGATCCACCCAACATAGCAAGTTTGTCGCTGGAGGTATAGCCCTCAGCGATCAGGAATTCTCCGGCTGCAATAAAGTCGTCGAATACATTCTGCTTTTGCATCAGTGTGCCTGCATCATGCCATTCTTCACCGTATTCACCACCACCACGAATGTTTGCAACGGCATAAATACCCCCATTTTCGAGTAAAACAAGGTTGCTGGTCCTGAAAGATGGTGTTATGCTGATATTGAAGCCACCATAGCCGTACAAAACAGTGGGATTATTCCCGTTAAGCTCTATGCCTTTTTTATGAACTATGAACATGGGGATCTTTGTTCCATCCTTGCTTGTATAAAACAGCTGTTTTGTCTCATATTTGTCTGCATCGAAATCGAGGCCTGATTTAAAGAAAACTTCGCTTTTATTTTCCCGGATATCCAGTTTGAACACTGTTGCAGGAAAGGTGAAGGAGGTAAAGGTGTAAAATGCGACAGGGTCATCTGCTTTGCCGGATGACCCGGTAAGAGAACCGATACCCGGGAGTTCCAGTTCTGCGATCTGCTCGCCTGCGAGGGTATTGATATATGCTTTGGAGGAAGCATCTCTCATATAGGCCGTGATCAGTCGTCCGCCAAGTATCGCGGTGGATTGCAGAACTTCTTCTTTTTCGGGGATGATGGTGACCCTGTCAGCAGATAAGTCTTCAATATTAACCATATACACCATTCCTTTCGGTGCTCCTTCATTGGTTTGGATCAATAATTTCTCATCAATATTCCCGATCACGCCGTAATCATTTTCGAAACCTTCAGCCAGTTTGATGAATTCACTACGTTTCTTTGAAAGGTCTTTGAACCAGAGTGCATTTCCGCTGGTAGATTCAACTTCGTGCATTAGCAGGAATCTTTCATCTTCTGTGGTATATACATAGTAGTTTCTCCTCGGGAAATCAGGGTTTTCATAGATCAGGATATCCTCATCCTGGCTGCTTCCCAGCTTATGGTAATACACTTTATGGTATTCATTCACATCACTGAGTTCTTCCCCTTCTGCAGGCGGGTCGTAGCTGCTGTAAAAGAAGCCGTCTCCCTTCCAGGATACCCCTGAAAATTTCACCCATTGAATATGATCGCTGAGGGTTTCACGTTTATCGATGTCCATAACATGTATTTCCTGCCAGTCGCTGCCGGCCCTGGCAATCAGATAGCCAAGGTATTTTCCGTCTTTAGAGAGGTTCCAGCTGCTTAACGCAACAGTTCCATCTTCCGAGAGCGTATTGGGGTCAAGCAGAACTTCAGGTTCGCCATCTTCCCCTTTCATGACATATAATACGTCCTGGTTCTGCAGGCCGTCGTTCTTACGGAAATAATAATATTCTCCTTTTTTCTCAGGTGTCCTGTACCTGGGATAGTTCCATAGCTCAGTGAGCCGGTCAATGATCTTTTCACGGAACGGTATCTCCGACAGATATGCATCGGTAACGGCATTCTCTGCGATTACCCATTGTGCTGTTTCTTCTGAGTTGTCATCTTCAAGCCAGCGGTAGGGGTCGGCAACGGATGTGCCAAAGTATTCATCTACCTGGTCAACTTTCTTTGTTACAGGATATTTGATCTCATCCTGATCGTTACAACATGAATTGATTGTCATAATGATAATTGCAATTAAAATGGGTGAAATGAAATTTTTCATAGGGCTGGTTACTGGTTGCTGGTTGCTGGTTGCTGGTTACTGGCTTCGATATTTGCAGTAAATTTAGGCAAATTTTAAATGCTATTGCATTATGAATAAGATCAAATCAATCAGCCTGTACAAATACGATTATGTATTAAAGGATATCAACTCGGAGGAGTTTGAACTTAAGGGAGGGATATATAATAAAACCACCTATGACCCGGAGGGAATGACACTTAGCGAGATCAAGTATGATACAGAAGGGACTGTCGAACAGCATTATGGGTATGCTTATAATGAGCAGGGAGTGAAGACTGCTGACAGGTCCTGGGATGAAAATGGCGACCTGATCGATGATATGGGATATGATATTGGT
>QMPN01000609.1 GCA_003648575.1 Bacteroidota bacterium | reverse complement strand
GGCGTCTTCTGCAGTGGCATCGGCAAAGCTTCCGTCTCCACTTGTGGTCCATAAAATGGTACCATTGGTGGCGGTGGCTGATGCGGTATAACTCGCATTGTAGCATATATTGTCGGTAGCCGGGCCTGCATCGGCAGTAGTCAGAGGTGTGATAGTTAAGATCATTTCATCTGAAACACTACCCGGCTGAGCAGTTAATGTTAAAGTAACTGATCCTGTCGATATATCTGTACTTCCAGGAGTATAAATAGAATTTAATACTGTTGTATTATTGAAGCTACCATCTCCTGAAGTTGACCATAAAAGTGAAGTATAATTTGATGCTGTGGCATCTGAAATTGTATAGCTATTTCCTTCACAAATTCCTGCATCGTCTCCAGCGAAAACTGTAGGAATTAGTGTTGTCTTATTTCCTGTTAATGCCGGTGTTAAATAACAATTACCGGCACTGGAATATTCATAAATTGCAAAATGATATGTGTTTCCGGAAGTTAAGCCTGTTACATTAACAGACGTTCCCGTACCATCATAAACAACATAATTAGCTGTTCCGATTTGTGTTCCGGAACCAAAAGCAGCATTAGCTGTATAAGTTGTTCCGTCAGAAGGATCCTGGTTTACAGCACTTCCTTCGCGAGCAACTACCAAAACAGCATTACCGTTTCCTCTTGTCCAGCCCACACTAATTGATTCTACAGCAGCTGTTGCCGAGAAAGCAGTTGCCTGATTAGATGGATAAGTACAAGAACCAGACTTTGATGCCTGGGCTGTATTACCATATGCACCCTGATTGATTCTTCCTCCACTTTCGGGTTCGTTTGAATAACTGTCAGCTGGATTTCCTGAATCCATAGCAGGAGAATCACTCGCATCATTTGTCCAGGTACCACTGCTTGCAGTTAAAGGAGGCCATTCGCCACCGTGATAAGATCCACTTGATGAGAAGATGTGATAATCACTTCCGCTAACAAACAGTGGATCAATATTCAAATCATTGGTACCCATTGGGCCTGTATTACCCACTGCCCCATTATAATCAAATAAGTTTGTATTAATTGTATAATAAGTATTATAATCAGAATTAATTGTAATACCTGATTCTGATATCAACGCATAATAAGCATTGTTACCTGCTTTTGCCTGGAAAATATTGTTTTGAACCGTTGTTCCGGTTCCGGATTGGACATACAGTCCTGCACCTGTATTTATAGCATTAGGTGTTGCCTTGATTTTAACAACATCAACGGCACCACTATTTCCATCAGTTTGTTCATATCTGAACCTTATGTGAATAGAATTTCCAGTATAAGCACTTAAATTAATGGTTTGTAAGGGGCTCCATCCACCGTAATTTGTATTATGAGTTCTTAGTGTTGTCCATGTTCCACCAGCCCCTCCTCCATCAGTTGAAATTTCTGTATAGATTATATCTCCCCAAGTACCATCATGAAAAATATAATATTCAAGCGATGCAGTTGCATAGCCATTCAAATTCACGCCATTAGTTTCTAAGGATCGTTCAATATAATTAGCATCCCATCCATGTATAGCATACAATGAAGAACCATCGGGTCCTGCAATTGGGCCTGTAAAATATCCTTGAACCCAACTATTAGCTCCAGTTCCGTATTGTTGCCAACCCGTGGGTAGAAATGTTCCTTCAAAACCTTCATCCAAAAGTGTTTGTTCAGGCGGCGAATAATTACTTCCATTATCATCAGCAGTATTATTCTTAATTGTATTATTTGCACTTGTTACATGAATTCCATACTTGTCATTTGAATATAAAAGATTATTATGAACATTATTATTTGAACCTGTTTCAACTTTAACACCAGTATTTCCAGCGTTATATGATTTATTGAAATAAATCTCATTATTATTTCCCTGTATATAAATGTTATCAGATAAGGCATCATGAACGGTGAAACCCATTAGCTCCACATAATTAACCGTGCTTAAATTAAACCCATAAGATTGTCCACTGGCATCTACTGTGGGTGAGACACCTGAGGCAGGTGCTATTATTAGCGGGTTTGCCACTGTTGGATTGAGGCTTGAATTTAATGTAATACTTTCACTATACGTACCACTTGTTACTTCAATAGTCTTTGTTCCTGGCAGGTCACCTGAACTAAATGCTGTATTTCCGTACCAGGCAGCCAATCCATCAACAGCACCATCAATGGTTAGGTGGGTATCGGTGTTTGAGCCTGTACTTGCATTAACTGGTATAGTATTCCTTGTGCTTACGGTTATTGAATATGTATCACTACCTGCTGCATTTGTAACTGTTAGCGTTCCGTTTGCATAATTTGCAGATGGGAAGTTAACTACTGCTGTAGAACCATCATTGGAAACAATACTACCGGATATTCCTCCTATTTCGAATGAACTTCCAAGCATATCAGTACCTGTAATTGTTATTTGCTTACCCCTGTCTTCATATAGACTTGAAGGAGATGCGTTTGTAATGTCTGGAGCAACAGCAACAGGAAAGTCAAATGAGGCAATTC
>QMPN01000608.1 GCA_003648575.1 Bacteroidota bacterium | reverse complement strand
TTGAATCATATTTCGTTTAGTAGGTATCCCATCAACCTCATAATGAACCTTTCCACCTCTTAATGTAATGACTTCTAAATAATGATTACCTTTATGCTCTACAAATGGAGTCTCAGGCAATCTGGTTCCCCATACACGAGGACCTAATACAAACGTTGCAGGATCTTTACCTTCAGCTTTCAGTCGTCGCTCAACCATTGCCTCGTATCCATTAATTTGTTTATTTTGAAAAATTATAACATTTGTGCCTTCTGTCACTTTCTGTACATGTCCTTGGAATGGATTCTTCTTGCCACCTGTAAGTTTAACGGCAGTGGAGGTATCAATGGAGATGAAAGTACCTCCATTCATGTGTTGTCGAATGAGTTGTGATATGTTAGTCATTGTCTTCGTCTTCGTTCATTGCTATTACCCTCTTACGTGTTTAAATAATTTAACAGCTTCATTAGTACGATCAAGGCAAGTAAGAATGTTTACCCAATATGTGGCAACCTCATCCATCTCTTTATCTGATATCTGCCAATCTTCTGTGTTTTCAAGATGATCAGTAATTCGTTCTACTATACCATCAATTTGATCTTCTGTCAATAAATACTGTTTTCGGTCAGTTGACATTTCTCTCTCCAATTACTTAATCAGTAAAGCTATTATAGCTCATTGATATAAAAAGTCAACAGTTAGAATGTAAAATTTGGTTTCTTTGCTTTGAAATCGATAACAGCCATGGTGCTATCTACTCGTCCTTTGTTGATCAATTTGTCAAGCACATCTTCGATAACATCCCAATCAGAATCAGTATCAACAGCAGTCAGAATTAAGTTTTCAATAGTATCCAACGTTTCTTGTGGGATTGTAAGTAGTTCTTCGCTATCATCGGTCTTAACTAATAATAAAGCCATTTTCTCTCTCCAGTTGCTTAATCAATATAGTTATTATACTTCTTTTATATTAAAAGACAACATTTAATTTTGTGACCATTTATATGAATATTCTACTATTAGAATATGTTATAAGTGGGATATAAAAGAACCACCTATTGGTGGTCTAATATGTAGAGGGTTATAAAGATGATTGGTGGTAAGAATAAGCACCATTGTTTGATTGTATCTTCTATGCAAAGCGAATCAGCGTCAACATAGTCAGAGTGAATTAGCATCCACTCCACCATTTCATACAACAGTGGAGTGATTGCAATTATATTAGCCATTATCCTCCTTCCGTTCCAGTATTATTGTTGTGATGATAAGTATTGTACATGTAATAATGTAAGGAGTCAAGTGAATAAAGAACTCGATGCTGGTATTCATAGTTCTGTTACGTTTAAGTCAAAGTGATTATTCAGTGCATACAATAGATCAGCTTCAGCTTCATCAATGTTTTGTTCATCATCGTCAAACTCAAATGATTCATAAAAGATTTCCAACCAATCATTAACGCCATCATCATTATCATCAATGGGTTTAATTCCTTCAAGAAACAATTCAGCAGCTTCACGTCCATTCATACCATCTAATATAGTCGCTTGTTGAGTTGCAATAAACCAATACATAGCTGATTTAACGTCACTGTAACTAAATACATTTTCGCAATGCTTTTCAATCCAAGCACCTAATTGTATCCAAGTAGGCATCTTACGATGTCCTCGTACAATTCTAGTACCAAGATAATCTTCAACACCTTTACCAGTTTCTTTATTGAACGTCATGACAAATGGTCCAAGATCACCTACTGCTTTCGATGTCATTGTGACAATAGCTTCATGCGCTTGTTCAATGGTTTTGTGAGTTAAAACATTACCATTTATGTATGTTACGTTATCGCCTTTATTAAACATTTATCTCTCCAGTTATGTAATCAATAAAGCTATTATACTTTATTGATATAAAAAGTCAACTATTAATGTAATGGTGGTTGTGGTAATGGATCTTCGTATCCGTGAGCAATACGAGTGATGTGACTATAATCACTTGGTGTAACTTGCAATGAGGATACTGGTATAATTTCGACGACATTACATTTATATATTGTAGTAAACAATACAAAGGTTCTGTCTTGATGTTCGATGAAGCCCATTCGATATCCAGTATTTTCCCAATCATACATTATGATATCATTCAAATTATAATCGAATTCATCAGCAAATTGTTCGAGTTGCATTTGAACATCTGGGCGTTTAGATAAGAAAGGACCACAATCATATACATATGCAACATCTTTAAACACAAAGCTCTGGTTGATGTCAGTTGATTCACGAAAAGGATCTTCTTGTAATAACGTACCAAATTGTCCTCGTTTAAGTGGATAGAATAAAGGATGAATGTTATCGTCATTAACCTTTGTTAGCTTGGATATAATTGTGTTGTATTCTTCTTCTGTTACGTATGTTGGCATAGTATAGTGGTGTTGGTTGTTAATGGTGAGCTTATTATAGCTCACCAGTATAAAAAGTCAACTACTATTTTGTTAAACCAAACATTGCTAATATAGTTTCTGTTGCAGGATTAAAACCACCATCAACCACA
>QMPN01000607.1 GCA_003648575.1 Bacteroidota bacterium | reverse complement strand
GATGATAAGCTGGAAGTGCTTATCGGCTCTGATCGTTCTGATGACCGCACTGCTGAGATCATAAACGGATATTTGCCTGATCATCCAAACCTTCGCTTACGGGATTTTGAGGAAAGAAGGGGGAAGCAAAATGTAGTTAATGACATTGTTCAGGAATCCAAAGGCAGCATCCTTATCCTTACCGATGCAAATGTAATGTTTGACACAAGTACTATATTTAACCTGGTCAGGCATTTCAAGAATCCTGAAATAGGGCTGGTGGATTCCAATATGATCAATAAAGGCTTGAAAGTTGAAGGCATTTCATACCAGGAAAAAGCCTATATCAGCAGAGAGGTACATATCAAGAATATGGAAGGCCGGCTTTGGGGCACCATGATGGGGCCCTTCGGCGGCTGCTACTCTATCAGGAAAGAAGATTATTCAAAAGTGCCTCCCAACTACCTTGTTGATGATTTCTATATCAATATGAAGGTGTTCGAGAAACGAAAAAAGGCCATCAATGACCTTGATGCGCGTGTTTTCGAAGACGTTTCCAATGTACTTAAAGATGAATTTCGCAGAAAAGTGAGGATCGCCACCGGCAACTGGCAGAACCTTCGGACCTTTGCCCACCTCTTACTGAGAAAAAACCTGGGTTTTTGCTTCTGGTCACACAAGGTGCTTCGTTGGAAAGGCCCCTTCTTCATCCTGACAGCACTTATCCTCAATGTGTTTCTGGCCTTTCACTCAGATTTTTACCTGGCATTGCTGGCCATGCAGGTGCTTCTTTTGTTGCTTCCTTTGCTCGACTTCCTTTTAAAAATGGTCAATATCCACATTAAATCACTCAGGCTGGCCACGCACTTTTATGCTATGAACCTGGCTCTGTTTATTGGTTTCTTCCGCTCATGGAAGACGATTAAGTCAGGTGCCTGGGATCGTACGCCGAGAAACCAGGGAAGTTCCTAGTGCCTAGTGCCGAGTGCCTAAGAAAGTAAAAATGAATAGTGAATAAATAATAAGTATTGTTGAATTGCAATACTTCCCCGTTCTTATTCTTGTTCTTATTCTTATTCCTTGTTCATTATTCTCTATTCTTCTAAATCCTTCTCTTAAATATACTCCCCACCCTCCTTTTCCAGATATCAAAATCAAATAGTGGACTGTCGGATGTCGCTTTTATGGTTAGGAATATTCCTAATGGCAGGAGTACAGCGGAGGCGACCCACATGCCGAATTCAATCTGTATGGCACCGGCAATGGCGGATTTCTCTCCTGTAATGGTGATGATATGGAACAGTACGAAGAAAAGGACAGAGACAACAACAGGCAGGCCGATGCCTCCCTTGCGGATGATGGCTCCCAGGGGTGCGCCAATGAAGAATAGCACAAGGCATGCAAATGAAAGGGTGAACTTCTTGTGCCAGGCAACCTGATGTTTGGCCAGCCATTCCCGCTTGCTTTCATAATCGCTTATGTTCCACTCAATATTGCTTTTCACACCCCGTGCTTTGTTCATAGCACGCTGAATGATACTTGATTTTTCTGCTTTAGTCCATCCATCCAGAGGAAATATGAGGCTGTCAGCCTCTGTTGCAGTGACATATGTCGCACTATCGAGAATAGAATAATGTTGGTAATGCTTGCTGAAGTTTTTCGCGAAATTATCTTTTTTACTACTGTATAGCTTTCCAAGGGAATCAATGGCATAATTGAGCTGAGCAATGTTCAGCATGGAGTAGTTGTTTTTGAACAGGTCCTCATCAGTACGTTTCATATTAAATCCTGAAAGGTCGAAACGACGGTATTCTTCCTCAAATTTTGTTTTCCGGAACTGACGGTTTTGCCGGTAATTGCGCTGGTCATTTTGTTCCTGGTAATTATAGCCATTGAAAAGGTGGAAGATGAGATATCTTCCGTCAGGTGTCGATTCCATACGGCCCGAATCGGCAACCGTCAGATCTGTGTTGCCATGCTTCTCCATATGGTTGTATATCATAACATCACGGATGGTACGATTGTCATTTTCTTTGTTGCCGACACGCATCACGAAACCATCCATCCCATTGTAAAAGATCCCTTCGGTGATGTCAAATGCCAGCTTTTGCTTGCGCACATCATAGAGGAGGGATTTGAATTTGAGATTAGCAATGGGTAATACGTTATTTGAAAAATAGAATGCTATACCACTGATGGCAATAGAAAGAATGATGAGCGGACGCATGATCTTCCAAAGAGATATTCCGGCGGATTTCATGGCTACCAGTTCATAGTGCTCACCCAGATTCCCGAAAGTCATGATTGATGATAAGAGAATTGCCAATGGCAGTGCTAATGGAACAAATGTTGAAGATGCATAGAATAACAATTCCAGTACGATGTACCACTCCAGTCCTTTTCCAACCAGGTCATCGATATACTTCCACAGGAACTGCATCAGCAGGATGAACACCGCCACAAAAAAGGTCAGGATCAGCGGCCCCAGGTAAGACCTTAATATCAGAAGATATATCTTCTTCATAAATTCAAAATGCATCCCGGCG
>QMPN01000606.1 GCA_003648575.1 Bacteroidota bacterium | reverse complement strand
CATTCATCAGTGAGCCTGTTAAATCCCATCCAAGGGTTAAATCTACAGGATCTACTTCCTGCTCTGTGTCATACGGATCTGGTACGGTTACACAGTTAGGAACTCCCCATGGATCTAAATACAGGTCTTGTGAAGTTAGTGTAGCATAACTTACTGTTACGCCTGTTACTAATTCATCGTTGTATTGCCATAAGCTGCCTTCGAAATCATAAAGGCCTGCGATTACGTCTTCTATTTCGTAATATCCTGTGCCGTCTGTAACTGCATCATAACTCCATGCACCAAGTTGTGGATCCAGGCCTTCTATATGTACTGCTACATTTACAAGTTTTGTTGTAGTGGCAGGGCCTTCGTAGGCATAGCCGTTTACTGTTCCAAAACCATTGGCATAGGCAAAGTCATGATTCGATTCATCGGAATCGCCTTCGTCAAACTCGGCTACTGCCCAGTACTCGTTGCCGGGTGCTGTCATGTTGTATATTCTATTGTAGGCTGTATAGCTCAACTCTGTTGTCATGGCTATCTCTGTACCATTCTCGAAAAGATGGTAGCCTACCAGGGCACGGGTGTTTTCTGATGTTTCCCACTCCAGCAGGACATCATTGATTTCTCCGTCACCATCGTCATCTAACTGGGTGGCCGTAAAGGTTCCCGGAGGACGGATTGTGGTGGTGAATCCCCATGTATCACATGTTAATACTTCACCCCACATATTTCTTACCTGTACTTTCCAGAAGTACTGGGTGTTCATCTGCAGGTCGGTAGGGCCAAACAGGTAGCTCTCTGCTGCCGCTGACCAATCTACCAATATATCATCGGTTTCGTTGGGTGGAAATTCTTCGCTGAACAACAAACGGTATTCTACCGTAATGACGTCCAGATCCCATTCGAGCAGCAAGTCTGCCGGATTCACATCCTGTTCCTCATCCTCTGGTGCCGGGGTAATGGCACATACCGGTGGGCCCCATGGATCCAAATACAGGTCCTGGGTTACGGTTGCTGCTGCTGCTAATACTACGCCTGCGTGTACGTCGTCGTCGTATTGGAATTTGCTGCCCGTAATAGTATAACCTAAAGCATCACTTGCTATTACATCTATGCTATAAGCGCCGGTAACAGCATCTGTGGTTAAATCATATATCCATGTAGTTCCATCAGGATCCATACCTTCTATATGTACTGCTACGCCTCCAACTATCGTTGTGGTGGCAGGACCCTCATAAGAAACACCGTCAAAGGTGCCCAGGCCGTTTACTAAGGCAAAGGCACTGTTGGATGGTAAGGATACGCCTTCGTCAAACACAGCTACTGCCCAGTACTCATTACCGGGGGCGGTCATGTTGTATGGTGCATCGTATAATGTATAGCTGTCGCCAGGTACTTCTGTGGCGATCTGTATTCCGTTCTGGAAAATATTGTAGCCTTTCAGGGCGCGGCTCGGTACTACCGAGGTTACCCACTCCATGAGTACATCGTTATCTACGCCGCCTGCGTCATAATCGCCAGCGGTGGCCGTGAAACTGCCCGGAGGCTGAATCTGTGTGGTGAAACCCCAGATGTCGCCGGTGGTTTCTATAACTGCATTGCGCGCGTTTATACGCCAGAAATACTCCAGGTTCCAGTCTAAACTTACTGGTAGGGAAATGGTCAAACTTGTTGTCCAGTCCTGTACCATGTTTACTGGGGGATATTCGGTGCCGAAGAAAATCTGAATCTCGTCTACTTCTGGGGTTAATAGCCAGGTTACTGCTGCGAGAGCCGGATCTACATTAATATCCGTATCACCAGGATCCGGGGTATGTGCCATCGGTAAACCCATGTAGCCTACGAGCTCGAAGGCCATGTCGGTATCTGGCCAACCTAAACCAGGAGTGCTAAAAGGCATCCAGCTTGTTCCTAAGCCCCATCCACCAGTAGGATTCCGCCATGCGGCCTCAGTCCTGAAAGAATGAGGAATAGTATTACGTACCCAATACCAATCATCCACACCTTGACTTCCAACAACGGGTTGAATCGATATCCAGTAATTGCCAGTTGTGAGCGTTACGCCACCAACCTGGCTTAAATCAATAGTTTCTAAGCCAAACCATTGAGTAAAGTTAACCGGAACTGTAAACGGACCCGCTTCAATAGTGGTTGGTAATCCTGTACCCGGTTGGTTGTAAAAGGTTACATTTACGGATGTGACAGGTGTGCTTGCAGCACCAAAAAGGTTAATTTCGGAGATGTACCAGGTTTCACCTGTCTGAACTCTGAAATCGTCTGCTATCTCACTATCAAAAATATCATCTGCCGGATTTGTATAATCCGATGATAAATAAGAATTTGATTGAGGGTTCATTTGAGAGTAAATTACAACAGTAGCATCGGTACCCCGTTCTGCAGGAGTATATACTACCGCTTCATCTGTGGTAACAAACGGTACACCCGTCTGCGCCCACGTAAAATTTGACAATAGCATCAACGATACTATCATCAAAAACAATTTGGTAAAGTTTTTCATTTTAAATAGTTTTTGTTATTAAT
>QMPN01000605.1 GCA_003648575.1 Bacteroidota bacterium | reverse complement strand
AGCTGGCTTCGGCACTGCTGATAATATCTTTAGCATCAATAGGGCTCATGGTATCCGGTACTTCCCAGATAGGTTCCAGAATGGCGGTTGTAACACTGCTCTGGGCATTCGCCTGTGATGTGATCATAAGTAGCGAACACAGCAATACAAAGATAATTTGGCTAAAAGTTGCTTTTATTTTTTTCATAATCAGGATAAATATACAAAAATGGGGCTGAGTGTTGAATGTTGGGTGTTAAGTTAGTTGGTAGTTGTGAAATTAATTAAACTTATTTAGTTAATTGTTAGAGTTTTGGGTAGGGAGAAAGGCTCCCATTTTTTCTTGCCAGATAGCTAGTTTTATGCTCAGCTCATGGACTTTCTCAGGATAAATGGCACTCAGGTCATTCATTTCGCCCGGATCGGCATCCAGATTATAAAGCTCAGTCTTTTCAAGATCGTAGAATGTGATCAACTTCCATTTTCCTGAGCGCATGGCTGCACCAGGGGGCTTGACATCTCGTAAAAATAGGAAGAAATATGGAAAAACTTTCCCTTTGGTAATGGAGGGTATACAGTATGGAATATGATGGCCTATCTTTTAAAATGTTTCCGTACCGGAAAAGTAGAAGCCCTGTGAATGGTGCCCGAAACCGAAATCAAGGTTTATATTCGTCCTGAAATGCTTATTTATCATAAAGCGGAATCCAAATCCCACTCCCGGCCTCACATATTCAAATAACGAAACATCCGTAGTACGGTTTGAAGCTGTGGTCATGTTCAAAAAGATCACACCTCCCAGGATCTTGCTGCACGGAATAATAGGAAAACGATATTCTACTTCACCATAGATCAGGTCTTCTCCACGATAGCGTCCTGCGACATAAGCCCGACCTGAACGGGCTTTTTGATCTTCTCCTAAAGCCATCAGTGTAAGGTAGGGCTGATCTCCTGTGAGAAGGAAATTTCCGTATGCCCAGAAAGCTATGAGGTGCCTGGGTGTTTTCCTGGAGAGGGGAACGTACGTCCTGAATTCCAGCCAGAGTGATGAAGAGTTCTGGTCACTTCCCAGAAAAGTAGGATTGTAACGATAATTTATTCTGGCATAATAGCCTTTATACGCGTTCATAAGGTTATCACGCGAATCATACAATACATTCAAACTCAGGCCGGAAAGCATATATCTCTCCGGATTGAAATCATATAGTTCCGAATAGAGATAATGAGGTGTGAGTCGTAGAGGGAGTGTGTCGAGTTCTAGCAGGTTATCGCTAATATTTGTGTAGAGGTCAAGGTGATAGCCTGCTCCTGCATATAAGTATTTCCTGATCTTAACATTCACAACCTCATGAAATTTGATATAATTATACTCTAATGGATAGGCTCCGTCAGTTTCTTCCACGTCAGCTCCCTGCCACGACCAGGTTGTTGGGATATCAATAGTGTCCGGAGCATTTGTTCCCAATCCCCAGGTAGGTGCTTTGTAAATATAATAGCGCCAATCACCCTGCAGGTAGAGTTTGTCGTTAGTGGTATAAATGTCTGTTTTGATGAATGAAAGGAATTGTCTTTTGCTCGTTACTGCAGCAGAGAACCCTGCACTTGAAACCCGCGTTGTTTCACGCGGTCCCCAGAACCAGCCTGCTGCCCCACCCAGGCCCAGCAAAAAACCATTGGCAGGATTTGAACTTATATTGGGAAGGATCAGCACCATCGTCTTCCTCGGAGGCTTGGCCGGCTTGTTTTTTTTGCGGAAAAGGTCCCTGATATCCTTTTGTTCGCAGTCCTTAGGAGGCTTTTCTGCTGCTTTTTCCTGGGCAAAGGAAGAGGTGCTGAACACTATAAAGAACAATGTCAGGAATAGAATACCAGGTATGGAGATAGATTTTCTCATTTTAGGGCCATATTTACCAAAAAACAGCATATAGTACTACAAGTATGATACAAATGGCATAAGCAGCAATATTGAATGCTTTGCCGGTTTTAAAAGTGTCATTGGTTACATTGATCGCTTTGGGGTCATCTCCCATTTTATTGGTCGACAAACTCACAAATACAATCACCACCATCGTAATCAGGAAGGTATATAGCATCTGATCCATCCAGGGAAGTTCCAGGGATGGAGCCTTCAGGGCCAGGGCCACGGGAATGGATGATATCACACCAACAATGGCTCCCCTGTTATTCGCTTTTTTATAGAACAGCCCCAGCATAAACACAGCCAGAATACCCGGACTTACTACACCGGTATATTCCTGTATATACTGGAATGCTTGCTCAAGATTTCCAAGCGCGGGAGCAACAAATACAGCAATCACCAATGCAGAGGCAGCTGCAATTCGGCCAACCATCACGTCTCTATTCTTTCCATCTTTCTTTGCCAGGTAAGGCTTATAAATATCCATTGTGAATATGGTGGAGGTGGAGTTCGCCATGCTGGCCAGTGAAGATACTATGGCTGCTGCCAGGGCGGCAACCACCAGGCCTTTTAATCCTGAAGGGATGAAGGTACTGATCAGCCATGGGTAGGCTTTGTCGTAGTTCATGCTCCCGTCT
>QMPN01000604.1 GCA_003648575.1 Bacteroidota bacterium | reverse complement strand
TTTGCCAGCTTATTGCCAATAGCCGGGAGGTCCCTCACCCTTCGCCTTTGGCTCAGGATTCGGGATGACCGGTAGAAGAAATTAGCCTTTCAGGAGCATCAATCGTGCAATTAAAAGAGAAAAGAGATCAAAGCCTGGCGAAGAGAGAAAAAAGATAAACTGATTGCTTCAACAAATCCTCATTTAAACTTTCTCAACGACACAGTAAAAAGCTTGTAAAAATCTACCGGTCATCCCGATGAGCGATCCCGAGTCCTCGGGAGAGTGAAGAGGGACCCCCCAGCTGCCGCACCTCAACCTGCAGAACTACTATCGCGCCCCTGCAGGGCGCTGCTTTTTAATAGCTGTCTTTTTTTATCGACATCCGTCCCCGATTGGGCCTGCTTTGTCATATATCTAAGTTTTTTGTATTCACCAATCCTCACTCACAATTCTCCACTACCAATCTTTATTAACGAGTTCACCGAAGCTTTGCGAAGGTGAATCATTAATCATTAGGATCTCATCCTTCACTAAGGCCGGCTATAAAGAACGGTCATTCCGAGGAGCATAGCGACGAGGGACCTCCTCGCAGCTGGCAGTATCATTATTAGATTGGGCCGGCTTGTGTATAGCACCTCCCTTCTCTTTATGCCGCATTTTTCATACTTTAGCCCCACATTAATTTGAACTTGCACTCTTGCATTATTGACACACAATTATTGAATTATTTAAAACCATTTCCTTTATGAAAACCAAGGTATTTTTTCTGGCCCTCCTTTTTCCGGTTTTTCTGAATGCACAATCGGTTGGCGACACCATCGTGATCCCGACCATCAACTATACACAAACACACAGCCCGAACGGGCGCGATACCATGATCATGTTTCCCGACGATCCGGGCATCACCTACGAAAAGATCATCATGGCCTATAATATGCGCTGCAAAGACGGCCTTGTCTCCAGCGGGAGCAATACCAACCTGGGTTGTGGCGAATGGGACTATAAATGCAATACCTACATATACGATTCTACACGCATCGATTCCCTGCTTAGTTTCCAGGTTTCTCATAGCATCACCCACTTTTCGGGCGATACCTTCCGCTATGTGACCGATGCCATGCATGACCAATACCAGTACCTTCAGCAGCTGGTCGAAGTGAATACCATCATATCTGAGGATCAGTATACCATCGGTTTGGGCAGTTTGCCATTGAACCACGTGCTGCAAACGGATCAGAATTCAGGGAAATCACAGTTCCTGTATACTGCTACAGAACTGGGATCGACAGGCATGAGTGCCGGCGATCTGGACGGTATCAGCATCCATGCCAACAATACCGCCGATGCTGAATTCCTCCGCATCCGCATAAAAGAAACAACTGAAACAAGCCTGGACAAAAACGCACCCGAGATGGAAGATTTTACGGAGGTGTATTTTGCCGATTACTCATTTGCTACAGGCGATAACCGCATACAGTTTTATCAGCCTTTCATCTGGGATGGGACATCCAACCTGGTCGTTGAATTTTCTTTTACCAACAGCACACCATCAGGCGCCCTGGAAATAAAGGGCGAAGATGCCGGAGCAGGCCTTTGTATTTACACCAGCAATGGCACACATATCGTGAATGATGCCGGGTATACAACAGTGCCAACCGGGCCTTTCTCAAGCATCTCGGAAGAGATCACCGTATCATTCTGGTGCTATGGCAACCCCGACTTCCTGCCTGCCAATACCAGTATTGTTCATGGCCTGGATGCAAATAATAAGCGTTCGCTTAATGTACACCTGCCCTGGAGCAATTCAGGCGTATATTTCGACTGCGGATATGAGAGCGGAGGCTACGACCGAATTAATAAAGTAGCCACTCCGGAAGAACTTGAAGGACAATGGAACCACTGGGCATTCACCAAGAATGCTACCACCGGCGACATGAATATGTACCTGAACGGTGTAGTATGGCAATCAGGAACAGATAAGACAAGGCTCATAGATATTCAGGATTTTGTAATAGGGGTATCACAAAACTCCAGCAACAACTATTATTTTGGGAAGATAGATGAGCTCAGGGTATGGAGCAAGGAGCTCGATGAAACGACCATACAGGAATGGATGAATGGCAGTCTCGATAATACACACCCTGATTATGCAGATCTTGTGGCATATTATCAGTTTGATGAAGGCAGCGGTACCATTGCAAACGATGCGTCGGTTTATGGAGAAACGGCGGATATTCACGATTATGTGATGTGGGGCAATGAGAACGGGATCAACCTCAGCAGAAACTTCGAAGCATCCTCGGAAAGGCCGAACATGATATTTCTGCAGGGCGATTATGACCTTACAATTACCGGAACCATCGTAACGGAGCTGGTAGAAAAATTTGCAAACAGCATGACCTCCTATGAGATCATTCCCCGCTGGGGAACCATGCTTCACGACAGTATAAACATAGTGAGCAATGAGCTGGTGTGGGAAGCGGGTTATGAATATGTTTATGATCCTGACGGGATGCTGATCGATTCCAATGAGGTTGTGGCAACGGAATTCGTA
>QMPN01000603.1 GCA_003648575.1 Bacteroidota bacterium | reverse complement strand
GGCTACATTTCTCATTGATCTCAGGATAAAGCCATCGGTAGTTTTGAAATTGCAAAGCCAAAGTGACGGGGTCCTTCCTCGCTCTCCTCACCTTCGCGGAAAGCTTCGGTGAGCACAGTCGTCAGGATGACAATCGTTATCGCACCGAACATCGAACATGAAAAATCAATCCAACACTCACTGCGTCCGCCGAAGTGTTAACGAAGGCGGAACACTCAACCCTCAAAACTATTTAACAAGCCTCTGCAAAACGATCCCCCCGACAATCAACGCCAAGCCACCAATGGTATAAAGATAAATCGTTTCGCCCACAGCGACAGACACAAACATTAGCGATAGAAAAGGGGAGATGTATACCAGGTTGCTGACCTTTGCTGTGGTACTTGACAACTGCAGAGCTTTCAGCCAGAGCACATAGGTCAGGCCCATCTCAAACAAGCCTACATAAATGCTGCCGCCAATGCCTTCCATACTGATTTGGATATCTACGCCGGTAACAAAAACATAGATCAGGACATAGAAAAATCCGAAAACAAAATTTACCAGCAGCTTAGAAACCTCTTCACGTTTGTCTTTCATGTTCATCAGCCAGTAGGATGCCCAGAAAAAGGAGCTGATCAGGGCAAAGAAGATTCCGCGCGGACTCGATAATTCAACATCCCCAAAGGAGCCCTTCATGATGATCACGAGCATACCCGCGAAGCTGATCAGTATAGCCAGTACACTTAGCAGGCTGATGCGCTGCTTAAGCACAGGTATCGACAGGAGCACAAGGGTTAGCGGCCACACATAGTTTAGTGCAACTGCTTCCTGAGCCAAAAGAAGGTCATAGGCCTCAAACAAAATGATGTAGTATGCAAATGGGTTCAGCAAGCCCATAATGGCTGAATTCAGGTACTCACGCTGACTGATCTTAAAACTAAGAATGAGATTTCCTTCCACAGCTTTCCAGGCTGTGAGGAACAGCAAGGAAAAGAAAGATGCGTACAGCAGCAGCTGAGCAGAAGAAATATGTTCCAGCGTGAGCTTGAATGCGGAGCCGGCTGTAGACCATAACAATATGGCTATAAGGGCGAGGAGATATGCTTTTTGTTGCCTGCTCATTATTCGGGAACGGCCCAGGCCGGGAATTCATGGAGGTTAATATCAAAAATAGCAGTTCCTATGTAGTAAGTGGCAAGGGTAATCACAAGTGCACCAGCAATATTCAGTATCAATCCGGTCTTCGCCATATCGATCATCCTGATCCTGTTCGTCCCGAAAATGATAGCATTGGGGGGCGTAGCTACCGGCAGCATAAAGGCCATTGATGCTGAAAGCGTTGCAGGCAGCATGAAGAGAAGCGGGTTGATGTTGCTTGTCATGGCAATTCCGGCAAGTACAGGCAGGAGCATTTCAGTTGTAGCCGTATTGCTGGTAAGCTCAGTAAGAAATGTCATCATCAGGCAGATGACAAGTATCACCACGATGGGATGCGCCGTTGAGATAAATGTAAGTTGCTCTCCAACCCACATCGACAATCCGGAATCCTTAAAACCGCTGGCCAGGGCAAAGCCGCCACCAAACAGCAACACGATATTCCACGGGATACCTCTGGCGGTCTTCCAGTCCATGAGCTTTACCGCCCTGTTCCCCCTGGAAGGGATGATGAATAGCAAAATCGCATAAAAAATGGCTACTGTTCCGTCATTGATATACTTCGGATGACCAAAGAGATCGGCCCATCCCGGTATGTTGATGCTCCCGAAGTCGAGGCCTGCCCGGCTGAGCCAGGACAGTGCCAGCAGCACGAAAACGGCCATGACAGCCTTTTCTTCAAAAGCGGTTTTTCCAAGTGCCCTGTATTGTTCTTTGAATGTATCGTGACTGAGCTTTGGCCAGCGCTTGCGGCGGGGGCCGAAGATGAGATACAGGTATCCCCAGACGAAAAAAAAGAAGAACACACTCACCGGGAGAGCAAAGAGGAACCAGTGTGTGAAGCTGATCTCAGGGGCATCTGGAAAATAGATCTGAAAGATCCTGGCAAAGGAAAGGTTGGGCGGCGTACCAACAAGGGTGGCGATCCCTCCGATAGATGCACTGTATGCGATCCCAAGCAGCAGCCCGGTCGCATATTTCCCCACTTCGGCCTTGCCGATGCTTTCCTCCAGCTTATCGATAACGGAGATTACAATGGGAATCATCATCATGGCGGTGGCCGTATTTGATATCCACATGGACAGGAAAGCCGTGGAGAACATAAAGCCCAGGAGTATGCGTGCCGGGCTCACACCGGTAAACATGAGTATTTTGAGGGCAATCCTCTTATGCAGGTTCCACTTTTGCATGGCGAGGGCCACCATAAATCCGCCAATGAATAAAAATATAACATGGTTGAAGTAAGCGGATGAAACATCCTTGCCATCCATGATACCCAGCAAAGGAAATAATGCCACCGGGATGAGAGAAGTAACAGCCAGCGGAACAGCTTCTGTGATCCACCATACGGCCATTAAGAGGGCCACAGCCATGGTGGCGCTTACGGCGGGCTGGGAGGG
>QMPN01000602.1 GCA_003648575.1 Bacteroidota bacterium | reverse complement strand
TGTCTGAGTTAAAGGACAGCCTCAGCAATACGGAAAAGGAGAACCTGCTGTTCGGGGGCAAGATCATGCTATTGATGATCGGGGTACGCTTCCTGACCGATTATCTCGAAGGCGACCATTATTTCAAAACCGCAAGGGAGAAGCATAACCTGGACAGATGCAGAAACCAGTTTATCCTCCTGAAACAGATTGAAGAAAATGAAATTGAGCTTCAGGAGATCATCAAAAAGTACTCCTGACTTATTCAAAAAATATCCAAATCATGAAGAAGATCTTATTGTCCTTAAGTTTATTCATCGCAAGCCTGCTGTTCCTGAATGCCCAGGAAGCGCAGCTGCACGACTGGGAAAACATTGCAGTTATTTCCATCAACAAGGAAGCTCCGCATGTTACCCTGATGCCATATGCAACAGTAGAGCAGGCCCTGAGCGGGGATCCGGCCTCCAGCCCTTTTTATAAACTTCTGAACGGCGACTGGAAATTCAATTGGGTTTATAAGCCGGCCGACAGGCCCGAAGGCTTTTTTATGCCTGAATTCATTGATGATAGCTGGCTAACGATTCCTGTCCCCTCCAACTGGGAACTGCAGGGATACGGGGTGCCGATCTATGTGAACCAGCCTTACGAGTTTACCGATCATCCGAACCCACCGGAGGTTCCACATGATTACAATCCCGTCGGATCATACCGGAATTGGTTCACCATACCTGCTGATTGGAATGAAAGGCAGGTGTTCATACACTTCGGTGCGGTAAAATCTGCCATGTATCTATGGATAAACGGCGAAAAGGTGGGTTACAGCCAGGGAAGCAAGCTGCCGGCTGAATTTAACATTACCCCTTTCCTGAAGGAAGGCGAAAACCTGATGGCCGTGGAGGTTTACCGCTGGTCGGACGGGACTTATCTCGAATGCCAGGACTTCTGGAGGATAAGCGGTATAGAAAGAGATGTATTTCTCTGGTCGGCACCCGATGTGCAAATCAGGGATTTCTGGGCCAAAGCCTCACTTGATGAAAACTATGAAAATGGCACTTTATCGCTTGACCTGGATATAAGGAAGTATGACGAAAAGAAAAAGGCAAAGAATTATACAGCGGCTTATGAATTGTATGATGCAAAAGGTACTCTGGTCATGAAAAGAGACCTGTCCTTCTCCATGGATAAGGAGCAGTGCTGTGATTCCGTGTTTTTTGCTGAAGTGAGCATCCCGGATGTAAAACAATGGTCGGACGAAAAGCCGAACCTCTATACACTGGTATTGACCATAGAGGATAAGAAGGGAAAGATAATAGAAGCATTAAGCTGCAAAACAGGCTTCCGGAAGGTAGAGCTGAAAGATGGCCTCCTTTACGTGAACGGGGAATATGTGCTCATCAAAGGTGTCGATCGCCATGAACACGACGAAACGACGGGGCATGTGGTTGATGAAGAGTCGATGCGCAAGGATATCTTCCTGATGAAAACAAATAATATTAACACCGTACGCACAAGCCATTATCCCAATGATCCGCTATGGTATCAGCTCTGCGACCAATATGGCATATATGTTATCGATGAGGCCAATATCGAATCACATGGCATCGGCTACCACCCCGATCGTACCCTTGGCAACAAGCCGGAATGGATGGAGGCACACCTCGACCGTATGCGGCGCATGATCGAAAGGGACAAGAACCACCCCTGCGTGATCATCTGGTCTATGGGAAATGAGGCCGGGGATGGGGTGAACTTTGAGGCTGGCACCAGATGGATCCACGAGCGTGACGCTTCCCGTCCGGTGTTTTATGAACGCGCCGAGACAAGAGCACACACAGATATCTATTGTCCTATGTACCCCGGGCTCGAATATATCGAGAAATGGGCCAAAGGCGAGGATCCGCGTACCCTGATCATGTGTGAATACGCCCATTCGATGGGCAACAGTACCGGCAATATGTTGGAATACTGGGAACTGATCAGAAAATATGACAAATTGCAGGGTGGCTGTATCTGGGACTGGGTCGACCAGGGACTTTTAATGACCGACAGATCCGGAAATGAATACTGGGCCTATGGCGGGGATTATGGCCCTGAGGGGACCCCGTCCGACTTTAACTTTTGTGCCAATGGCCTGATCAATGCCGACAGAAGTATACACCCGGCCTTGTTCGAGGTAAAGAAAGTATATCAGTCAGTTCGGTTTACAATTGATTCCAATTTGCATAATAAGCTGCAGATATATAATGAGTATAATTTTACAAACCTGAATGAGTTCGACTTCGCCTATACAATACTGGCAGACGGGCGCCCTGTTTCCAAGGGAATGGTACCGGGAATTGATTGTGCACCCGGTGAAACCGTGCTTATTGATATTCCCCAAAATGAAGCGTTTACCGAGCCCGGCGTGGAATATTTCTTCAATATTTATATGATGGAGCGCACCGGAGGCGGGATTATCCCGTCAGGACATACCATCGCCTCGGAACAGGTTTTTCTGGGATATGAGCCCGTGAGGATCATGCCATGGCCGGGGAATGCCTTCGGACTGCAAACCACTGA
>QMPN01000601.1 GCA_003648575.1 Bacteroidota bacterium | reverse complement strand
CCAAGGGTAGCATCCTGCATATGAATGGCTTCGTTTACCATGGCAGTGTACTTCTTTCTGTAAAGTGGAATCGTAATCCCAATCTTCGGAAATAAAATGGCATCACGGCCATTATCACCTTGATCAATCATAGTATTATCAGTTTTACCAATAGCGATGTAATCTATCCCTATTGACATAGATGGCAAGCCGGCTTTTCGTGCTGCCCGCTCACTTTCCCGGTAGGATTCCAGTAAATGATCGAATTTTACGACCTGATGATTATTGGTGCGAAGACTGTCCAGTACCTGCTGTCTGGAATATGGAAGATCATCTAGCCATAACGAATCAGGTATAACAACCTGACTTTTATCTTCAACATGAAGAAGATTATTGAATTTAACCGTGGCTACACTCCATTTATCATTCAGAAGGGCTAGTTCATTTTCCATATCAGCCAGTTCCATCTCTATCCTGAGTTCATCTACTCCTGATGCTTTCCCTGATTCAATTTTGATCAAAGCCAGGTTTTTGAAGGAATTAAGTATCCGGATATTTTCAAGCGTAATATCAATCCCTTTTTTGATAAAATAAAGATCATAATATGTGGCCTTGACCTCAAAAAACAGATTGGACTTGAAATCCTCGAAGGACTCATATTTTGCTTTCGCCTTGCTAACGGCAACATCTTCCCTGGCGTTTAAAGTTCCAAACCAGGGAAACATCTGGGTGAGTGAGATCCTGAATCGCTGCGGCCCATTTCTGGTCTCTACGGGTTGTATGAAATATCCGAAGGCGAGCTGTGGATCCGGCAGCGTACCCACTTGGGGTATAAGCTCCAAAGAAGCCATGTATTCACTGAACCTTGCTTTCAATCCCGGGTTGTTATTGGCCGCAGTTTCAAGGTAAGATGTCAGTTCTTCCTGGGCAGATAAAACTCCACTGATCAGGAACACAATCGCTGATATTAAGTATTTTATATTCATCTTACACCTCCCTTTCTTTAATTATATTTCTTTTCAGTTTTCCTTCTTGCCACATACTGTATAAGACAGGAACAACGAATATCGTTAGTGTTGCTATCAACATGCCTCCAACCGTTGGAATTGCCATGGGAACCATAATGTCTGATCCCTTTCCTGTAGAGGTAAGTACCGGTAACAAGGCAATAATTGTTGTTGCTGTTGTCATCATTGCCGGACGAACCCTCTTCATTCCTGCTTCTGTCACCATTGCTCTGACCTCCTCTACAGAAGTTGGGGACTTTTTGTCGAACAATTGCTTCAGATAGGTGCTTATCAGGACACCATCATCGGTGGCAATTCCGAAGAGAGCAATAAAGCCCACCCACACCGCTACACTCAGATTGATGGTATGTATCTGTAGCATGTCCTGCATATTCACCCCGGCAAGGGTGAAGTTTAAAAACCATTGCTGGCTATAAAACCAAAGCATGATAAAGCCACCTGAAAAAGCGACCAGGATACCTGAAAAAATTAATGCAGCTCCGGTTACTGATCTGAATTGGAAATACAGGATAAGGAAAATGATAATAAGAGAAATTGGAATAACGATAAGGAGGCGCTTCGTCGCCCGGATTTGATTTTCATAATTGCCGGTGAACCTATAATTCACGCCTGCCGGTATCTCAAGTATTCCTTCTTCTATTTTATTTTGTAAATATTCCTGGGCATTTTCAACAACATCTACTTCAGCAAATCCCTCCTTTTTATCAAATATCACATAACCCACCAAAAAAGTATTCTCACTCTTTATAAGCTGTGGACCACGTGTGTAAGTAATATCTGCCAATTCACCAAGTGGAACCTGCACTCCTGATGGTGAGGGAATCAGTATCTTTTTAAGATCTTCCGGGTTGTCACGATATTCCCTTAAATAACGTACCCGGACAGGAAAGCGTTCTCTTCCCTCAACCGTGGTAGTAAGTTGCATACCTCCAATGGCACTGCTGATATGGGTTTGAAATGCCTTTACACTAATTCCGTATCGGGCAATGGCATCCCGGTTGATATTTATTTCTAAGTATGGTTTGCCAACAACCCGATCAGCAAACACAGACATGGGTGCAACACCTTCAACTTGTTTTAAATGGGTTTCAAGTTGGAATCCGACCTTTTCAATACTTTCCAGATCAGGACCGAATACTTTGATACCCATTGGTGCACGCATTCCTGTTTGCAACATCACAAGCCTTGTTTGAATAGGTTGTAATTTGGGTGCTGAAGTCAGTCCAGGGATATTGGCACTTTTCACGATCTCATTCCAGATATCATTTTGAGATTTAATATGATCACGCCATTGACGGAAATATTCGCCCCGGCTGTCAGGAATCAACATATCCGTATCAACAATCCTCATTTCATCTCCATCAGGATCATAGCTAGTGCTATCTTTCAGTATATAGTTTCCCTCCCAATTGACTTTGAAACGCATTCTATGGCCATCTTCATCAAGGATATATTCTGGTTTATAATTAATCACATTCTCAAACATTGATATGGGGGCAGGATCAAGCGCGGAGTTAACTCTTCCCCATTT
>QMPN01000600.1 GCA_003648575.1 Bacteroidota bacterium | reverse complement strand
TCATCTGTTTTGGCCAGCCCGATCCTAAAGCCATGATTGCTTTCAACAATGTATGTAATATAATAGGTATCTTCAAAGGGAGTGATCCGACCATCCATGACGCCAATTTCTTCATACTTTTTATATGCTTTATCTGCCGAAGGTTTAATAAAAGGCTTATCATCTACTTCAAAATAGTGGCCATCCGTGCTTCGGGCAACATACAAGCTTTTATGGCCCATCAGGCTTTCGATAGTTATCAGCAACAGGTAGGTGTCGACTATCTTAACCGCGCCTGCATTACATATGTCCAAGGCCTGGAACGAAAGGTCTTCCAAGTTAACAACTGGATTTCCTTCCCAGCGGTGAATGATGTCGAGTCGTTTTTTTCGCGGCATGGGTTTCCTTTTTTATAAGCTGCAAAGTATCTGCTCTACTGAAGACACAGCCAGGCAGGTGGTTTCGTCAGAAGACCCGTAATACATGAAAAGCTGTCCGTCTTTTATGATAATGCCGTTGGTAAACACGACATTGCCAAAGAACCCTGTGGTTTCGTATTCAAGTTCAGGTTCAATCAGAGGCATTGTACTGCGCTTGACCACTTTCCAGGGCTGTTCCAGGTCCAGGAGCATTCCGAAAAGGCTGTAACGTGAATTGTCACCCTTGGCGTGGTAGATGCAAAGCCAACCTTCATCTGTCTTTATCGGAGCACTACCGGAGCCGATCTTCATCGATTCATAGACCGTGTCCCGCGGTCTGGCAATGCACTTGTGGTTGCCCCAGTGCAGCAAGTCCGGTGACTCTGCATACCAGATCGATGCCTTGCCAAATCCACTGTTGTTGGGACGGTGCAGAGAAATATATTTGTTGTTTATCTTTTCGGGAAATATTGCAACATCTTTGTTTTCAGGATGGAATATGATGCCGAACTTTTTCAATTTTTTGAAATCATCAGTGGACGATAGAGCTGTACACCAGCTGTCAGTCGATACTATGGTGTAATTTATGTAAAACGTACCGTCAATACAGACAATGCGCGCGTCTTCGGTACCATAAGCTTCAATAGGGGAGCAGGGATAGATAAATGGTGTGGAATCAACCGTGAAGTTGATTCCGTCGACACTTCTTGCCAGCCGCAGATGGCTGATACTGGAAAGGTAATCCTTACCCTTATAAACAACCCCGCGCGTATCTTTGAGCAATACATCAGGGTCGTGGGCATCAAATTCCTTGATTTCAGGGATACCGCGGCCCTCAAAAAACCTGTAAACCGGTATCCGGATTTTCCCCTGTTCCTGAATACATCTTTCCGCCACCCGCAGGAGCAGTATGACTTCGTCATTAAAGAGAGTAGCGCCTGGATTGAAGGCCCCGATGACTTGGTATCCCTCTGCTGAGGGTCTGACATCGGCGGGGCGGATTATGGGATTTTTTTGACAGCGTTTAAACATACCTGTTCTTCCTATTCACCAACAAACACATGCCGCGTTATGCATTCCGGCTTGCGTTCAAACTGTTTATAAACCTGAATTGTCTTGTCAGCTATAATATCCCAGGAGATTTTTTCTTTAACATAGTTTACAGCATTCCTGGAAAACCTGTTGTAAACCTCTTCGTCAGTGAGCAGGGTTACAATCCTGTCAACATATTCGTCATCAGTTTCCGCATAAAATCCTGCTCCTGATTTTTCAAGGGTAGCGACAAAGGCCTCAAGATTTGATGTGACGAGTGGTTTGCCAAAGGTCATGGCATGAGCCATTATGCCGCTTTGGGCTCCGGCAATATAGGGCAATACTATGATATCACAGGCGCTGAGGATGGTATCAAAGGTCTTTTGAGGAAACTGACCCCGGAATACCTCAATCCGTTCCCTGGCAGGTGAGCCGTTTATCTTTTCAATGAGCATCTTGCGATATATGCTGAGCTCCAGCATTCGGAGTTTACTGGCCAGCACCAACCATGCATCCGGTACTCTTTCGACAATGTGCGGAAAAAGATCCACGATCTTGTCAAAACACTTAGTAGGGCGGAAATAGCCGGTTAGCAGGACAACTTTTCTGTTTTCGAGGTTGAGCTTCTCCTTAGCACCAGCAACCGGGGTCATCACGCGCGCTCCGTGCTCAATCAGGAATATCTTGGCCGTATCCGTATCAAAAACCGATCTTAGAATATTAACGTGTTCCTCTTCATGTACGATAATACCATCCAATTCCCGGCACATGACCTTTAAAATTAGCTCTTTGCGAAACTCCGGTTCCTTTTGAACAGTATGAAAAGTTGCAATGACCGGAGTAGCCGTAGATTTAATACGATAAATCAATTCAAGTACGGCAATGCCGTCCAGTTCCCCATACAGGCCGAATTCGTGCTGAATATGAACAATGTCAGGAGTTACCTTGACAGCTGCGTTGAAAATCCTTCGGGCTATACCTTCGTCGTTGGGGCTGTATGACGGGTAAACATGCCTGCCTTCAGCGCCATACTGGCTGACGATATGAAGCTCGGTAGGTGTCCGCGCCATGGCTTCTGCCAGGAAGCTGGTGTATGTGCCGATGCCGCATTCAATCGG
>QMPN01000599.1 GCA_003648575.1 Bacteroidota bacterium | reverse complement strand
TGGAGCAGCATACGACCTTGATTTTAGAAATGATACGGAGGCCTGGGCGCCCTTGGGGGCGAGTCAAAAACTGCTCTATAGTATGGATGCCGGATCAAGCTGGACAAGGATCCCCAGCCCTGAATCGATATCGATATTTGACATGATCTTCCCTGATTCACTCCATGGCTATGCTGTTGGGTATAATGGGGCATTTTTGAAGTATAAGCCTGCTCCGGTGAGTGTGTCTGAGTTTGAGAGTATGGATATCGGCATGAAGATCTACCCCAATCCCGCTCATCAGCAGATTACTGTGCAGATAAGGATTCGTAATGGAGATGGAGAGAAATGGAGACAGGGGGAATTGGTCCTTTACGATAGTTATGGCAGATCGGTCAGGAAGTTTATTCTCAATGAGCTTCTACCTGGTAAAAACAACCTGGATTTCGATATTTCCGGGCTTCCGGCAGGTGTGTATGTCTGTGAAATGTCACTGAGCACAAGGGGGGAAAGCCATATCACCACTCAAAAGTTGATCCTAAGGTAGTGCCACCATTTTGCATGTCCTTGTCACCCCGTCAATAGTCAGTGAATAAATATATATCCCGGCCTTATTACTGATCTTTCCTGCATCAAATATTATCTCGTGATCTCCTGGATGATCATATCTTTCAATGAGCATTGCCACTTCTTTCCCATGAAGGTCATATACTTTTAATGAAACAATGGCAGGAGCATATGTTTTGAATGAGATAGAGGTGGTTCCCCTGAAAGGATTAGGGCGGTTTTGCTTCAACTCGAAGCTTGCATTATTTTGCGGCCTTTCCCAAATATTATCGAGCGAGGAAAATTCAATGGGGACTGTCCATATCTGGTATACCCCGGTAGAATTATCCATCCACACCGGGCATAGCCTGGTATCCGTGGAAGTCAGGTCAATATTATCTCCCTGGTAGCCTTGTCCGAGGCCGCCGATGGGTTCAGGTTTATAGTTATGATCGCTGATCTCGTATTCTTTCCAGGAATTGCCTCCATCATCCGTACGGGACAGGAAAACCCCGGCCGAGTCAATAGTGGTGTTCCTGTCATCGTAGAAAATAATATCCACTGCTCCGAATTTGTCCACATGAACAGAAGGGAAATATTGGGTTTTGCCATTGTCAGGTGCATCCTGGTTAACCCTGATACCAGATGACCAGCTCAGGCCGCCATCTTCCGATCTGTTGAGAATGATATCCGGGTCGGATCCGGCAGGCAAAAGGCCTTTCTGTCCGCTGACGATATAGATCCATCCATTTTTCTCACCGGAGGCAGTGTCCACGGCAATGCCGGGCAATCCGTTTACCCTGATATTTCCTTTATCGGGCAGCAGCCCTGTGATGCCATTCATGCTAAATGCTTCTTCGCTTATATGCCAATCGGCCCCGCCGCTTTTCGAAGAAGCAAATCCAACATAGATCTCCTTAAAAGGCGATACGTCCGTAACACCGGCCCAGCAAACATATACTTCCCCGTTCGGGCCGATGCAAATATCGCCCCCGGCGCTTCTGTTTGGTGGGTTGTTGATCTGTTCAGGCCCGGTCCAATTAATGCCCGAGTCATCGGTATAGGCCATCATCAGGGGGAATGGGGGTGCAAACTTCACCCACACGGCATAAGTCCTGCCATAATACGGGCTTCCCGGGAAATAGTCTGTTGCCACGGAGGCCCTTTCAAGGTCATCGGTTGAGATCACCTGTTGTGCCGACCATGTCTGTCCCTGGTCGGTCGAATAGTGTGAGTACAGGCCGGTAAATGGTGACCTGCCCAGCCTGGTAATGATAAAAACCCCGTCCTTGTCTATTGCGATCCCCGGGTCCCCACCATGAAAAGCCATTGGCTCGCCAGTACAGGTATCGTTACCCAGCCAGCTGGTGCCTCCGTCGGTGGTCACATAGATCCCCTCACTGATAAAAAACGGGATAAAGGTCAAGGTGTTGCAGGAAGAGAACAATACATCCCGGTCCAGGGGGCTGTTCACAATGAATACTTCAGTCTGGCTTACATCAGAGGGGTTCAGCCTGTAATTTTCCTCAGGCTCAAAGCTCAGATGATCAAGCTGGGCAAAAATTGGATTCCAGGGCAGCAGCAAAAGTATGATGATATAGTATTGTATCTTTTTCATTATTTAAAACCTGTATCCAAGGTTGAGGGATGCAAAATAGTTCCTTGGTGTACCTGCCTCATAAAATCTTCTGTCGGCAGAGTTAGTATTGGTAAAGCCCACATAAACCACATCCAGCATGTTGTTCATGCTCCCTGATAAAAGTATGTTGAATTTCCCGAATTCCATATCAAGACCCAGGACGGAATTTAGCAAATGATAAGCATCTGTCTTATCTGTATTGGCATCGTCCACCCAGAGGCCGCTTATACCCGTATAGCTGAATTTTATGAAGCCACTTACATTTCGGTGAAAGGGATAGGAGTATGAAAGGCCCAGGTAGATGTTGTTTTCAGGCACGCTGGGAACGATATTTCCCGTAAAATCCTTTTCTTCTTCCGTAATATTGCCCTCATTATCGATCTCGA
>QMPN01000598.1 GCA_003648575.1 Bacteroidota bacterium | reverse complement strand
GCGAATTCCATAATAAATTTTATGTGCAACTTTGCACATCATGAATGAATACAATAAACATCTACTACTGCTGATTAAAAGACTACTGCTGGTTTTATTGCTTTTCCTCCTGGCCCGCGTATTCTTTCTTATCCTGAACTATCCGCATTTCAGCCCTCTTGGATTTTCTGAGATGCTGAAGGTATTTTTCGTCGGGATGAGATTCGATCTATCAGTGATCATATACTTCAACATCCCGCTTATTCTTATGCATATACTTCCGATTGGAAAAGTCAAGAATAACAGGATATATCAGGGATTTATCAAGTGGTATTTTATCATTATCAATGCGTTGTTGATCATGATAGACATGGCCGATGCCCGCTATTTTGATTTTACCCTGAAGCGTTCTACGGCCTTCCAATATCAGTTCATTACCGGCAGTGATGAATTCCTGGTTTTGCTGCCCCGCTTTATTGTGGATTACTGGTATGTTATACTCTCCTGGTTAGGCGCGGTTCTTTTGTTCAGCTTTTTATATTCACTGGGAGGTTTACGTAAAAAAACATTCCTGCCGGTAAGATCAAAGGCTGTGAGCATTGTTTACCAGATCGTAATGTTTGCTTTCCTGCTGGGGATGATGCTTGTTGGCGCCAGGGGCGGACTGCAAAACAAACCTCTCACGGTATCGAATGCGACCAAATATACCTCTGCCAAATATGCCCCTATTGCCCTGAACACACCTTTTGCGGTAATGACAACTTTCGGGCATAAGAGCCTTGAATACCGGGAATATTTTACCCTGGAAGAATGTCATGAGATCTATCCGGTCTTGCATCAGTATGAGCATGCCGATACCTCCTTCAGGAAGATCAATGTCGTTTTTCTCTTGCTGGAAAGCTTCTCGAGGGAATACAGCGGATACCTGAATGGCTACAAAGGCTATACCCCCTTTCTTGATTCCCTGATGCAGCAATCGCTGCTATTTACCGATGCATATGCTACAGCAACACGATCGATTGATGCAGTAAATTGTATCACATCGGGCATCGCCCCATTAATGGACGATCCCTTCACCCTCTCGGTGTACAACACCAATAAATTTGGCAGCATCGCCGGTATTCTGAACGAGGAAGGATACAGAACCGGCTTTTTTCATGGAGGAACCAATGGTACACTGAATATTGATTCATATGCCGACATGGCAGGATTCGATTCGTATTTTGGACGCTCTGAATACAATAATGAGGATGATTATGATGGGTACTGGGGCATATCCGACCATGCTTTTCTTCAGTTCTTTGCCGAACAGTTGAACACTTTTGAAGAACCGTTTTTTGCACTCGAATTCACACTGAGTTCACATAATCCTTACGAGGTTCCTGAAAAATTTCACGAGCAGTTTCCTGAAAACAATGTGAAAATACACAGGGTCATACAGTACGCCGATTATTCCTTACAGCAGTTTTTTAAAACAGCTTCTTCCATGCCATGGTTTAACAATACACTTTTTGTTATGCTGGCCGATCATACAGGCCACTCGGTCACTTCGACGGAAAACAGCAATAAGGAAGAAGAGTACCGTCTCAACGATTTCCAGCTGAAAAAATATAAAAACTCTGCGGGGCAGTATTCCATTCCTATACTGTTTTATTTTCCGGGAGATAGTCTCATTGGTGAAAAGGATTTCACTTTCCAGCAGAGCGATATTATTCCTTCAGTGCTTGATTATATGGGATACAACAAGCCTTTCATTGCATTTGGAAAAAGTGCTTTCCGACAGGATGATCAACGGGTGGCCTTTCAGTGTGCAAACGATATATTCCATGTTTCCAGTGGTGACTACAGCCTGCTGTTCGATGGTCAAAAGTCGATTTCTTTATATAACAACAAGCTTGATCCCGAGCAAAAGCATAACCTGCTTGATGAAGAACAGGAGGTTGCTGATAAAATGGAAACCCTCATCAAAGCCATTGTTCAGCAATACAATTACCGTATGATCAGCAACCAGCTGACACCTCCTGAAAGCATTGAGTAATCTCTGCTTAAAACTTATTTCGTCCTTTCATTTCTGTCGACACGGCCACCTTCGTACATGCCTTCAAGGGCAACTGCCTTGCCATCTTCTATAATCACGTGAAGCCTGAAATATGCTAATTCCTCAAAGAAAAAGGTGTTTTCATTAATAGGGATCATGGCCATTTTAGGGCGCTCTTCACGCTGGTAATAGAGCTTGCCATCTTCCATAAAAATGCTTCTCGGACCATAGGTTCCGGTGTATTTCTCCAGTGTTTCTACATCAATGGTCACAGGTTTAAGCCTGGCCTTCAGGCCATCACGTGCCCATTCCAGTTCACCCTTGATATCTTCATTTTCTTCTGTTTTCAGCAAACTGTCGAGTGCCATCATATAGGCCATATCCAGGGCCATGTCTTTTTGAACCTTAACATCCGGCTCAACGCCCGTGCCTTCCCAATTTGTTTCAGTGATAGGATTAACGGCTCTTCCAAAAGGCACCCGCACAATGAAGTGGTCATTGATAATATATGGTGCTACGGGATGAGCTCCGCCG
>QMPN01000597.1 GCA_003648575.1 Bacteroidota bacterium | reverse complement strand
GAAAACCAGGCAGCCAATATGGCGCTATGCTGCTGCCATCATCCTGATAGCAGGCCTGTCGGGCATACTGCTTTATCAGTATTCAGGCAATTCATCCCCAGTGAAGGCCGGCCCCATGAATGATGAGCTCAGCCAGGTTGTTGAGCATTACAACAAACTCACAGACCAGCGTTTGGGAGATATTGCAAACTGCGCAGCTTCGGCTAAAGAAGCAGACAAAATAGACCGGATGGCCAGAATACAACTTGAACAGCTGGAAAATGATGCGACCAACCTGCAGGAAGAACTGGATAATAATGCATCCAATGAAAGGGTGTACGGGGCGCTGGTAACCAATTACAGGACGAGGATCAAGATCCTCGATGATATTATTACAAAAATTTGTCAGTTATAAATTTTAAAACCGGGAAAATGAAAAGAATTACTCAAATTTCAATCTTAATCAGCCTGATGATGTTGTTTGCAACAGCAAACCTTTCAGCACAGGAAGTTCGAAAGAGCTTTCACGAAAGTTATGATGTGAAAGCGGATGCAAAAGTGAGGATCGACAACAAATATGGACGGGTACGGATCCATACCTGGGATAGGAACGAGGTTGTGATCGATGTTCAGGTCAGTGTGGATGCAAAGTCTGAAAATGAATCGCAAAGGATACTGGACAAGATCAATATCAAGATCTCCGGCAGTGTCGATCTTATAAAAGCCATAACCACTATCGATGGAAAGCTGAATTGCAAAAATTGTAATATGAATATCGAATATGAGGTGAAGATGCCGGCATCAAATGCACTCGTGCTCTATAATGAATTTGGGAATGCTTATGTAGAGAACCTCTCTGGCAACACCCTGATAAAGATAGGATATGGCAACCTTGAACTGGGCGAGCTCACATCGAAGGAAAACAATATTGAAGTGAAATTCGGTGATGCCGAGATCGCCTTCCTGAAAGCGGGAGACCTGATAGTGGAATATGGCAGCCTGGACCTGGGGAAAGCCGGCTATCTTGATATGTATTCCAGGTTCAGTGGAGTGGAGATTGGCAGCGTTTCTGAGCTTGACCTCGATTCACAGTATGATGGAATTGAGATTGGCAGTGTTGACAACATGCGGGCCAAAGCAAGTTTTACAGGCATCGAAATTGGGGAAGTCTTTGACAAGCTTGACCTGACTTCCAGCTATGGCGGTGTGGAGATTGATAGGGTGGCAGGTGGATTTTCCTCCATCGACATCACCAGCGAATTTGGAGGCGTAGAGATTGATATCAGCAGCTCGGCAAGCTATAAGCTGAATGCCCGCTCCAGTTTCGGGGATATCGATTTTCCTGAAGGAAAAGCAACAGTGACAAAACATGTTGAAAAGAGCTTTGAAAAAGAAGTTGAAGCCTTTATCGGTGATGATAAAAGTTCTTCATCTACCGTCGTAGTGACAGTCAGGAATTGTGACGTAGAAATACATTAAACATCATAAATTTAAATATAAAGAAATGAAAACAACCAGGACATTTTTAGTGATTTTTGCTATTTTGATGCTCGCCAGTACAGGACTCATGGGAAGTTGCGTACCCCTCGGCGGAGAAAAAGGCGACGGCAATGTTGTGAAAGAAGAACGGACAGTTTCAGGCTTCACCAGCCTGGAGGTCAGCGGTGCCTTTAATGTGTACCTCTACCAGGGAAAATCAGAGTCGTTGACAGTCGAAGCAGATAAAAACCTGATGCAATACATCAAAACTGAGGTGAAAGGCGATAAACTGGAGATCTATACAGTGAAGAATATCCAGAAATTCACTAAGTTAAACATCTACCTCACTTTTGAAGAGTTGGAGATGATCGATATCAGCGGTGCTGTGAGCATCACAGGAGAGGATATGATGCAGTTTGATGAATTGCACCTCGATGGAAGCGGAGCTTCTGAGGTCGACCTCAAAATGGAAGTTGCCATACTTGATGCAGACTTCAGTGGTGCCAGCGAGATAGAGTTGTCGGGGAATGCTAAAACAGCCACCTTCGACATCTCCGGAGCCAGTGAGATCAATGCATACGATTTTATCATTTCCAATTGCGAACTGGAGGTAAGCGGTGCATCTGATGCCAGGATCCATGTAACTGAAAACCTTGAAGTGGAGGTTTCCGGTGCAGCATCGATAAAGTATAAAGGCAACCCTCGTCTGAAAAGCGATATATCAGGAGCGGGGAGCCTGAAATCCTACTAGTATGATTTAGCATATTTTTACTTATTCGGATCGGTACAGGAGGCATGCCGGGGTCAAAACCCGGTCTTGTCTCCTGTCTTTTATATCTGCTAAGGATGAATGTGTCGTGCTCATGAATCCCATTTTAAATAATTAGCAGGAAAACTTAAATTAATATATAATAATTTACCCAATCAGTTATATTAGCTATAGTTAGCTAATAATCAGGCATGTATTAATACCTATACTCGGGTAATAATACGCAGATACTGCTGAAACCGCCTGAGGGTTTTGATTTTAAGTATTTAAATTGTACATTTGCTTTGATTTTCGAACCCCACTTCTTTATCTCTGGCAACTTATTG
>QMPN01000596.1 GCA_003648575.1 Bacteroidota bacterium | reverse complement strand
TCCACAAATGAGCGGTATTAATTGAAATTGAAAAGGTTACAATTAACTTACAGGGGTAAGAATTACGAACAGCAGTCGTTATTCCACCGTAACACTTTTTGCTAAATTCCTTGGTTGATCAACGTTACAACCACGGATAACGGCCATGTGGTATGAGAGGAGTTGAAGCGGGATGGTGGCAATGAGCGGAGTTAGCAGTTCTTCTGTTTCCGGGATCTCGATCACATAATCAGCTAAATCCCTGACCACGGTATCACCCTCAGTAACGATGGCGATGATCTTTCCTTTTCTTGCCCTTACTTCCTGTATATTGGTGATCACCTTTTCGTAGGTACCTGCCCTTGGTGCAATGAAAACTACCGGCATCTCCTCGTCGATGAGGGCAATGGGTCCATGTTTCATTTCGGCAGCAGGATAGCCTTCGGCATGGATGTAGGAGATCTCTTTTAATTTAAGTGCGCCTTCCAGGGCAACCGGAAAGTTGTATCCGCGCCCAAGATAGAGGAAGTTGCGTGCATGCCGGTATTTTTCTGCGATCTCTTTTACATAGGCATCAACCTTCAGCACCTTTTCGATCTTGGCGGGTACCAGTTCCATTTCGCGTACATATTGTTTGTATTTCGATTGCGGAATATGGCCTTTCATGCTTGCGAAGCGAAGCGCCATCAGTATAAGAACGGTTACCTGGGCGGTGAAAGCTTTAGTGGATGCCACCCCGATCTCGGGTCCGGCATGAGTATATACCCCGGCATCAGTAGCACGGGCAATGGAAGAGCCAACCACATTACAAATACCAAGGATAGTAGCACCCTTGGACTTAGCAAGTTCGATGGCGGCAAGTGTATCTGCTGTTTCCCCCGATTGTGATATGGCAATGACCACATCATCTTCAGTGATCACGGGGTTCCTGTATCTGAACTCCGATGCATATTCTACCTCTACCGGGATACGTGCAATATCTTCCAGGAGGTATTCACCTACCAGTCCGGCATGCCAGGAGGTTCCGCAGGCAATAATAATAATGCGGGGTGCATTAAAGATCTTTTGTTCATAGTCGCGGATCCCGCCCAGGACGACTTCCCCGTTAGGCCTGAGCCTTCCACGGAAGCTGTCGCGTACCGATCTGGGTTGCTCATATATTTCCTTGAGCATGAAGTGGTCGAAACCACCCTTTTCGATAGCACTCAGGTTAAGTTCCAGCTTTTGAATATAGGGAGTTTGTTCCCTGTTCTTAATGGTCTTGATCTTCAGGTCGCCATTCCTTTTTACGATGGCTATCTCTTCGTCGTTGAGGTATACAACGTTCTTGGTATATTCTATGATAGGCGTTGCATCGGAGGCTAGAAAGAATTCTTTCTTTCCAATACCAACTACCAGTGGTGATCCTTTACGGGCTGCATAAAGAGTGTTGGGATCAGCTTTAGACACGATCACGATAGCATAAGCGCCAACTACCTGGTTGAGTGCGATCCGTATCGCCTCTTCCAGTTCAACTTTTTCATTGTCGAGGATATCTTCGATCAGCTGTATCAGTACTTCTGTGTCGGTATCACTCGAAAAGCTATGTCCGCGGTTGATCAGTTCTTCCTTCAGGGTCTGGTAATTTTCTATGATCCCATTATGGATAATGGCCAGCTTTTCTGATTGGGAATAGTGGGGATGAGCATTAGCGTCGTTTGGTACGCCATGTGTAGCCCAACGTGTGTGTGCCATGCCCATGGTTCCGCTGATGTCTTTATCCTGGATAAATTCTTCCAGGTCGGCAACCTTCCCACCGCATTTATATACGTTTAGCTGGTCTTTAGCATTCAGGAGGGCAACCCCGGCACTGTCATAGCCTCTGTATTCAAGCCTTCTCAGGCCTTTTATCAGTATGGGATATGCATCCCTGGGGCCAATATAACCTATTATTCCACACATTTTAGTTCACTTTTGTATAGGTGACTTCCAGAGTCATTTTATTTTCGGCATTCATCATAACATCCGAGCCATAAAGAATAAGCCTGTTAGCCCTGAAGGAGGCACCCTGAACCAGGAGGGCCAGGGGATAATTGGGGGTTTTGCCGGTGAGCACGTTCTGCACATGACGGGAAATCCGAAAATAGTACTGGTCCTTGGCATCATTCAGGTAACCACCATAGTAAGTACTAACCTCATTGGCATCCACCAGGGGAACATAGTCCCCTTCCTCATCAATCATGGCAAGCCCCAGTTGTGGCGGGCCTAGCAATTCCGTACCGTCATCATATACATTAAATATCAGCTTGGCTTCGTTGATAGCCACAGGGCCATCAGCAAAAAAATCTTCGATGTCGGGCAGGCTGATCTGAGCTTTAACCCCGCCCATGGCCTGCAGGTAGAATAACTCATTTCCGGCAGCTGTATCCCCATCCAAAACCTGGGCTTTGAATGCGGCTGAAGCATCCATGTATTCATTGTGATCGAAAGCTGTAAAACGGGCACAATTGCTATTGCTCAGGAAGGCGAAAGCAAGGGTATCTTCCAGGTCGGCGGATTTATAAAAAATAGTCATGGCTGTTTTTGAATCCAGCATATC
>QMPN01000595.1 GCA_003648575.1 Bacteroidota bacterium | reverse complement strand
CTATTAGAAAGGCCTGCAAATGCAGGCCTTTTTTATGGAAATCAATAAGTTATCACTTGCCAGCACTGCTTAAAAACAACCGGTACGCCGGGTTTTCTGACTCATTACCATAGGTGTAACCCAGTTCATCAAGAAAGCACTGGAAGTCCTGGAGCTCATTTTCAGGTACCTGAAACCCCGCCAGTACACGACCATAATCCGAACCGTGGTTACGATAATGAAACAGGCTAATGTTCCACTGGCCACGCAAACAACTCAGGAATCGAAGTAATGCACCGGGACGCTCAGGAAACTCAAAACGATATAAACGCTCGTTAACTAAACTTGGCGATCTCCCGCCAACCATATAACGAATATGTTGCTTTGCAAGCTCATCATCCGATAGATCCACGACCTCGAATTGTCTTTCACCAAGCTTATCCAGTATCTGTTGTTTTTCTACCTCACCATTTTTCAATTGAATGCCGGCAAAGACATGTGCAGTGCGTTCATCTGCATAGCGATAGTTAAACTCAGTGATACCCCGATTACCAAGCAAGTGGCAAAATTCGTGAAAACTTCCCGGTCTTTCAGGAATCGTTACCGCAAAGAGACTTTCTTTTTGTTCCCCAATTTCCGCTCGCTCAGCAACGTGTCGTAAACGATCAAAATTAATATTCGCTCCAGAATTAACAGCAACAAGATTTTTATCTGCGATAGATTCCCTGGCAACGTATTTTTTCAGTCCCGCGAGAGCCAAAGCTCCTGCAGGTTCCATTATTGAACGGCTTTCGTCATATATATCCTTTATTGCCGCACACGTTTCATCGGTATTAACCAAAATCACTTCATCTATAAGATCTCGTGCCAGCTCAAATGGCAATTCGCCGACCTGTTTCACCGCGACGCCGTCCGCAAAGATACCAACATGGTCCAGAACCGTACGTTCACCTGCTTTTAATGCTTCATACATACAGGGCGCATCATCAGGTTCTACACCAATGATTTTAATATTGGGATTATGGTTATTTAACCAGACTGCCATTCCTGAAATCAGGCCGCCCCCACCGACAGGAATAAACACGGCATAAGGGGCTTCATCCATCTGGTCAATAATTTCGACCGCCACGGTACCCTGCCCGGCAATTACATCTTCATCATCGTATGGGTGGATATAAGTTGCATTTGATTCTGCAGACAATTTGTAGGCATGTGACGAAGCATCATCATAAGTATTGCCATGCAAAATAACCTCGCCACCAAGACGCTTAACCGCGTCGACCTTAATATCCGGCGTCGTCTTGGGCATCACAATAGTTGGCCGGATACCCACACGAGCTGCTGCAACCGCAATGCCCTGCGCATGGTTACCTGCAGAGGCACCAATAATCCCTTTCGCTAATTGATCGGCAGAAAGTCCTGAAATCTTGTTATAGGCCCCGCGAATTTTGAAAGAAAATACTTCCTGCTGATCTTCCCGCTTGATATAGACATTATTTGACAGGCGCACAGACATGAGCGCCATTTTTTCCAGCGATGTCTTAATCGCAACGTCATAAACCCTGGCGGTCTTTATCTTTTCAATAAGTTTATCGGTATTAATCATATCAGGTAGACTTTTCGGCATATGCTGCACAGGGTATCATTGCCGTCTTTGAAAACAAGAGGGAATCAATATGTCGCTGGAAACAGGTAAAAAGCAGGCTGCAGAAGCAGCCATGGAGTTCGTCGAAGCCGGAGAAATCATCGGTGTTGGCACTGGCTCAACGGTAAATTATTTTATTGATTTCCTCGCCGGGGTTAAAGGAAAGATAGACGGCGCGGTCTCCAGTTCGGTGGCTTCTACAGAAAGGATGGAGGCACACGGCATCAAGGTCTATAACCTGAACGACGTCAATGGCATGTCGATCTATGTTGATGGTGCTGATGAATCCACTAAAAATCTGCATCTAATCAAGGGTGGTGGCGGCGCACTTACCCGAGAAAAGATTATTGCCGCAGCTAGTGAAAAGTTTGTCTGTATTGCCGATGATTCAAAGCTGGTAGATCGTTTGGGCAAGTTTCCTCTACCTGTCGAAGTTATTCCGATGGCTCGCAGTATGGTGGCACGTAAACTCATGAAATATGGTGGTCAGCCGGTGCTACGCGAAGGATTTATTACCGACAATGGTTGTGAGATTCTGGATATGACTGGATTGGATATTATTGATCCGCTAACTATGGAAACTGAGATCAACCAAATGCCTGGGGTAGTGACAGTTGGTTTATTTGCCCATCGTGGCGCAGATGTGCTGTTGTTGGGTGGAGAGAATGGAGTTCAGCGGATTGATCCGTAGTCATTTCTCATTACATATATATTATCCAGAGTCATAATAACAATTAATGCAGTGGTTTCGTGCTGGAGTAGCGATAGCTATATTTGAATTTAATTCACTGGCACGAAACTGGCGCTCATCCGACAGACATTATCTTTACCCGATACACCAGCTCATGCCCTGCCAATGGGTGATTGAAATCCACCTTTACTACATCAGCTCCTACCTGTTTGATCATGCCCGGCACCTCATCCCCTGCCGGGG
>QMPN01000594.1 GCA_003648575.1 Bacteroidota bacterium | reverse complement strand
TTATGTACGATCCGGTGCTGGACAGTATCATTCCGGATGAATTCTTCAATAGTAATTATGATGGTGGGATCTATTCCGTGATCCGTGACAGTAAAGGTGTTTTATGGATGGGGGTTGATGTAGGCTTGCTGACCTATTATTATCAACCCAAAGGATCCGGTACTATAAAAATGGTTGATTATCGTTCGGGGATGCCTTTTACCTTTCTGACAAGAAATGATTTTTTTCGTGACAGCAGGGGATATATATACCAGGGTGGACAAACAACTACTGAGGGTGGATTTTTTAGATTCCATCCTGATAGTATCCGTGGTCCTAACACCAAAATCCCTCCAGTTTTACTCACTAATTTCAATATTAATAACAATGAATATCCACTCGACAGCAACATCACCCATAAAAAGCACATTGACCTAAATTACGATCAGAATTTTTTCTCAATTGAATTTTCCGCCCTGGATTATAATGGTCCTGAAAAAAACAAGTATGCATATATGCTGGAGGGAATCGATGATGATTGGGTACATACTCCTTCCGATCGAAGATTTGCTAATTATACCAATATTGCACCGGGGCAGTACACCTTTAGGGTGATAGGATCAAATAATGATGCGTATTGGAATGAAGAGGGGGCTGCTATCCAGCTCCATATTCACCCTCCCCCCTGGAAAACCTGGTGGGCATATACCTTGTACGGCCTTGCTATCATCACACTAATTATTGCCTGGAGAAGGTACGACCTGAAACGCCACCGCCTGAAACAAGCCTTGGAAGTGGAACAGGTGGAAGCAGAAAAGCTGAAAGAGCTCGATAGCATGAAATCACGCTTCTTTGCCAATATTTCTCACGAATTCCGTACACCCCTGACTTTAATACTCGGCCCTCTGGAAAAACTCATTGGAACCACAAAGGATGAGAAATGCATCCACGATCTGAACATGATGCAAAGAAATGCAAGGCGATTGCAAAGGCTGATCAACCAGCTGCTGAATCTTTCAAAACTTGAGGCGGGCGAAATGAAACTCATCGCCGGTGAACGCAATATCGTTAGCCTGGTTCGGGGATATGTTCATTCCTTCGAATCCCTGGCAAAACAGAAAAATATCAGGCTTGAATTTTCATCTGATGAAGAACGTACCCTGATATATGTCGACAATGATAAGATCGAGAAGATCCTTTATAACTTACTTTCCAACGCTTTTAAGTTTACCCCGGAGGGAGGGGAAATTACAGTTTCCGTAGTAACCCATCCCGTTAAAGCAGTTTATAAAGAAGGAACGGAAGGAGGGATTAATATTATAATCACTGATACCGGCCCCGGCATACCCCCGGATAAGGTGAAATATATTTTCAACCGCTTTTACCAGACTGACGATGCTTCTTCCGGCGACCAGGAAGGAACCGGCATTGGCCTTGCCCTGACACAGGAACTGGTTAAGCTTCATCGTGGTGATATCCTGGTTGAAAGCAACAATGGAAAAGGGACTTCGTTCACTATTACCCTCCCAAAGGGACATGAACACCTGAAAGCCGAAGAGATATTGGAAAATGTAGATCCTGAGGCTGTCCTCAGCGATATCACGACTGATGTACAGCTTCTGGAAGCTATAGAAAGAGAGACTGTTGACATGCCCGGTAAAATCAATGCAGCCGGCGAAGAAAAACCCTTTGTCCTGATCGTGGAAGATAATGATGATCTGCGTTCGTACATCCGTTCCTATCTCGAAGATGATTATATTGTTTCTGAGGCGATCGATGGGAGCCTGGGTGTAGAAAAAGCTATTGAAAAGGTGCCGGATCTGGTTGTCAGTGATGTGATGATGCCCAACATGGATGGCTACGAGCTTTGCAAAAAACTGAAATCTGATGAGCGCACCAGCCACATCCCCGTTATTCTCCTTACAGCCAAAGCCACTAAAGAAGATAAGATCGAGGGACTGCAGACCGGTGCCGACGACTTCCTTACCAAGCCCTTTGACCCGGCTGAGTTGCAGGTACGAATAAGAAACCTCATCGAGCAAAGGCAGAAACTCAGAGACTATTACCTCTGCGAGATCAAATTATCACCTTGCCCGGCAGCAACAGAATCCATGGATGAGCTGTTTCTGCGAAAGGCAGTAAGCCTGGTGGAGAAAAATATTGCAGATGCTGAATTCAGCGTTGAACAATTTGGCAATAATATGGCCATGAGCCGTATGCAGCTACACAGGAAAATAACAGCCCTCACCGGACAGGCAGCCGGTGAATTTATCCGCAACCTCCGGTTGCAGAAGGCAGCCGAGCTGATCCTCAGCCAGACTGCTACCATTGCCGAAATCGCATACGATACCGGCTTCACCAGCCCCTCCTATTTCACCGAAAGCTTTAAAAATTACTTTGGTAAATCGCCAACGAATTATCTGAAAGATAATGGTTGAACTGGTTGAATCCACCTTCGCCAAGGCTACGGTGAACAATGTTGGTTGAATTAGGTGAACTCATCACTCTAACCTCATAGCTCTTCACTACCAATCATAACTAATCATTAATCATTTGGACCTCATCACTCAGGGTCCCTCACCCCCCCGT
>QMPN01000593.1 GCA_003648575.1 Bacteroidota bacterium | reverse complement strand
GTCCATATTTTCCTAAAATCCCGGCGCTTTTTATATTCCTCATCGGGTATCTTCCAGGGAATTTCCCCGGCCTCTTTCTCAACCTTAGCTGGAAATGCCAGGGGAAAGTCATGTTCGGCCAGAATGGATTGCATCTCAACATTATGCTCTCCCGGGTTGCCAAGGACATCCGTGATCTCTCCGAAAGGGTTTTTAGAGTGCTCCGGCCATTCAGTAATACGCGCGACAGCTTTTTGTCCGTTACGAGTCCCCTTAAGCTGATCCAGGGGTATGAATATATCTATTGGCATATTCCTGCTGTCGGGGATAAGGAATGCAAACTTTTTTGATATTTCCACGATGCCGACATATTGTTCCTTCGCCCGTTTTTCGATCACTACGATACGCCCTTCAGGTTTTTTATCTTTTCGTTTCGGGAAAAGCCGAACCTTTACAATATCCCTGTGCAGGGCATGATAGGTGTTGTTGGGAGCGATGAATATGTCATCAGAGTCATCTTCCGGGATCACATAAGCCTTGCCGGTATTTTTCATATCAACAGTGCCAGTGATGGTATTGGAATAGTCCTGCTGTTCCCTTGCCCATGCTGCATTAAGCCTGAACTTGCCGGGCCTGACTTCTTCCAGTATCTCTTCTTTCAAGAGCTCTGCAAGTATGGTGCCCACAAGGTCACGGCCGGCCCTATCCTTAATGATCAGCTTGGCCGAAACCTGCTTGTAATTATAAAGTCTGAACGGATCTGCTGTAAAAATGCTCAGGATGTTATTCCGGAACATATTTTTGGCTCCACCGCCACGTTTTTTCTTTCTTTTTTTTGTCATATTGATTTATTAATTATTAGTTCCGGGTATGGCCCGGATAAGATTTTTGGTGTATTCTGTTTTTGGATCTGAATAAATATTATCGGCATCACCTATTTCAACAATTTTTCCATTTTGCATTACCGCCATCCTGTCCGACATATATTTAACCACCGACAGGTCGTGGGAAATAAAAATATAGGTCAGGCTCAACTCCTGCTTCAAATTATTGAGGAGGTTTAACACCTGTGCCTGAACCGAAACATCCAGTGCTGAAACAGATTCATCACAAACAATGAATTCAGGATTGACGGCAAGAGCGCGTGCGATACAGGCCCTTTGCCTTTGTCCTCCGGACAATTCATGGGGGTACCTGCCGGCATGATCGGGATCCAGTCCAACATGCCCGAGAAGCCGGAGTACCCTGTCTTCTTTATCTTTTTTGCCGTTTGAGATACCATGAACCACCAGGGGTTCTCCAATAGCATATCCAATTGTTAAGCGTGGATTCAATGAAGAGTATGGATCCTGAAAAATGATCTGGATCCGCTTACGCATAGCCCTTAATTCATGCCCGTTTATATTGGTGATATCCTTTCCTTTATAAATGATACTGCCGGCATTTTGTTCAATTAGCCTGAGTATGGTTCTTCCCAGGGTGGTTTTTCCACATCCCGATTCACCAACAAGCCCAAGTGTTTCACCGGGAAATATTTCCAGGTTGACCGCATCAACAGCCTTGATATATCCACGAGCCCTGCCAAGGATATTCTTTTTTAAAGGAAACCAGGTAGAAAGATCCTTTGTTTGCAGGATAGGAGGTTTTGAATAAATCTCTTTGTGATAAGCGATTCTCTCTTTTTCTTTCAAAAAAATATTTTCCTCTGACAGCAGCGATTCTGCATTTTCCTCTGACTCAAAAAAATCTTTAACGGTGAGCAATTTAGAAGGGCGTTTATCGAGTGGTGGACGGCAGGCAAGCAAGCCCTTTGTATAAGGATGTTCCGGGTGATGAAATACACTGCTCACCTTTCCTGATTCCACAATTTCCCCATGGTACATTACGATCACTTCCTCTGCAATATCGGCCACAACTCCAAGATCATGTGTGATAAAGAGTATGCCCATACCATGTTTTTGCTGCAGGTTGCGGAGAAGGTTCAGAATGTCTTTTTGCACTGTTACATCCAATGCAGTGGTTGGCTCATCTGCAATCAATAATGATGGCTGGCATGAGATGGCCATGGCAATCATTACACGCTGTTTCTGCCCCCCGGATAGCTGGTGGGGATATGAGCGGAGAACATCATCAGGGCGTGGCAATTTAACCTCTCTGAACAGATCAAGACACAGCTCCCTTGCAGTTTTTCGGGAAACATCATTATGCTGCCGGATGACTTCTGTGATCTGGTTTCCACATGTAAAAACGGGATTGAGGGAGGTCATGGGTTCCTGGAATATCATACCGATCTCATTACCTCTTAGCCGGCGCATCTTATTCTCCGGGAGCTGAAGCAGGTCCTGTTGCTCGGCATGAGTATGAAATAAGATCTTTCCACCGGTGACCATGCCAGGAGGGGATGAGATCAACCCCATCACCGATAAAGCAGTAACAGATTTTCCTGACCCCGACTCACCTACAATACTGCTTGTAATGCCCTTATTTACAGAAAAACTGATATCGTTAACAGCCCTGACAATGCCTGCTTCCGTTTTAAACTCTACGGAAAGATTTTTAATGCTGATCAGGGGATTATCGGACATAATAC
>QMPN01000592.1 GCA_003648575.1 Bacteroidota bacterium | reverse complement strand
TTTGCTTATCGCGGATTAGCCCTATTCTTTGTGAAGCACATAACTCCCATAGTAATCTTCAATGCCGTTAAAATCCACTTGCATTTTTTTCTCCTCAATCAATGCTTTCACTTCTATCATTGTATAGTCCTTGCTTATAAAAGTGAAGCTTAGCTTGTTTCTGATCATGAGAAGATGCTCAGTGTGGTAAAAATCACTATTCCCTTCATCAATCGATATGCTCACAAAAACAGCTTCTCCTTTCGTTTTAAGAACGATCATAGCCTCTATGTCGTCATTTTCTTTCAGAGAGATATTCTTCCAGGTTCCATAAAATACCTGGTTTTCCTTTAGTGCAGCAGCATCGGAATGGGTGCATACACGATTGATATATTCATCCATGGTAATGCCGTTTCGGGTAAAAAACTCTTCCGGAAGAAGCGGCACCATGAATTCTTCGTAGAAAGACCTCATCTTCTGGTTGGTGTATGGTGTAAATTGTTTGATCACATCTCCTCCTTCTTCAATGTCCATATTGACGATCAGTACAGGACTTTCGTTGGAAAAATCAAAATCTGAAAATGAGATCACTTTAATTTCAGGATTTACCCTGGTTTTGAAATGGACTTGCATCTTCCTGGCATCACAAAGGATCGACCATTCAGGGACATCGTTCACCATAAGTTTGTCCAGCATATATAAGCCGTAATCAACAATGTCTTCATCCTCTTGATAGTTCTCAATCATCGCTGCGGTTTTTACAAATCGTGGCACCTCGGGATTATCAAGTTCTACTTCATAGGATCCTCCATTACCTTTATAATACTGTAATAGTTCAAGCTCCCGCTCATAAGGGGTATTGAACAGCCCCGGGATCGGCATGTCATCACCCTTGTGTATTACAATTTCACCTTCAATAAAAGCTATCGCAGCTGTATTGCCCTGTGCATCACCAACAAAAAAATGCCATCCCCAACCATCGATCTCAAACTCATAAGCGCACTGAACCGCTTCTTCTAAAGTTAAGCAATTATCAAGCATATATTGCATCCAGTTCATCTGGTTAAGCTTTGGCAGGCCTTCATTTTTGGGATATTCGATGGTTTCATTCATCTCCCAGACAAAGAGACCAACTTCATTCATCCCACCATCCGGAAAATCCCTTCCAAAATTGTTAAAAGTAACGGACCCATATCTGGATATCCAACTATGATCTGAAGCATTGCTATAGTCAGGTGTAGTTAATTCACTCCATGATCTCCCTTGCTTAAAAATTCCTCTTTTATTGATGAAAATCAAGCCCGGCACGCCAATATCTCCTTCATTGAGGTTATGCCCATATACAAGTTTATCACCTTTTTGTAATTTGAATGAAGAGCACGGATAAGCACTTATAGAAATGAGCATGATCAATACCAGGCCGGGTAATCTTTTTAGAATATTCATTAATTATTGGTTTGGTTTAACGACTATAGGACGCACCATACCCGGCATCGTTACAAATAGCCCCGAAATAGTTATTACTTTTTACTATTTTTATTCCCGCAAATCGAAAATAACTCAAAACTCAACACCCAACACTCAAAACTTATTTAATATGCGTCTACTACTCATCAGCAATTCAACAAATTACGGAGAAGAATACCTTGGATGGCCACGGCCTTATATTTCTGATTTCCTTGAATCTACAGGAGTAAAGAACATCCTTTTTGTGCCTTATGCAGGTGTTGGGCTGGCTCCTGACGGAGATATTCAGGCTTCCTACAACCTCTATGAAGAAAGGGTAAAAGGGGTTTTCTCGGAATTGGGATATAACATTTATTCTATCCACCGAGAAAGTGATCCGGTACAGGCGGTAAAAGATGCTGAAGCCATTGCAGTGGGAGGGGGGAATACCTTTCACCTTGTGTATATGATGCATAAAACCGGTATCATGGATGCTATCAGGCAGCGGGCGCTGGATGGTGTACCATACATGGGATGGAGTGCCGGGTCCAATGTAGCCTGCCCATCACTGATGACTACCAACGATATGCCCATCATTGAGCCGGATAGTTTTAAATGCCTGAACCTGATTCCTTTCCAGATCAATCCACATTACCTCGATGCCAATCCTGAAGGCCATGGCGGTGAAACACGTGAACAGCGTATCGAAGAATTCCTCGTTGTGAATAAAGAAATGACTGTTGCCGGACTTCGCGAAAGCTCACTCTTCGAAGTCGATGGATTTGAACTGAAACTCAAAGGTACCCGCCCGCTTCGCATTTTCCGCTTCGGACAAGAAGCACGAGAACTTGAGCAAGGAGAAGAGGTTAATTTCCTGATGGAATAAATCAGATCTGCGGTTCGTGGTTCGCGGCACGCGGTGCGCGGACATCCTCGTCCCCCGCACCGCGTCCCCCGTGCCGTTTATCTTATCAACAACAGGAACCCATAGGTATTGGAGTTTCCATCACCGAGATCGGTACCATCCCATACGCGCCCGTCTTTGAACTTGGCTGATATGCTCCATATGTAGTTTCCTGTGGGCATCTGTTCACCGCCTGTTGTTCCGTCCCAGCCTTCTGAGGGTGATCCGTTTTCGTCGAGTTTGCT
>QMPN01000591.1 GCA_003648575.1 Bacteroidota bacterium | reverse complement strand
GGAGTAGCCAGATCAACACCCGTATAGGGGGGATAACCAGCATAGTCATATGTGGCTGTGACCCGGCAGTCGTCAATGCCGTACCAGGTGACGACATGATAACGATAAGAACCCGGGAAAATCTGGTATAGATCTCCACCGTTGTAAATATCGCATACCTGATCATTGATCACGGTGTCCAGTTGGGCATTATCACTGCAAGCCCAGGGGTCATCCAGGGTGCCGGTGCCACCCGTAGTGACGCTGGTGCTGCAATAGAATGTGCCTGCAGCATAGACTGCGCCAGGGATCAATATGGCAATCAGTACTGCAAGAATAGCTACTACTCGCAATTTTTTCATTCCTGCACTCTCCTTGTGGTTCAACAGTATTAATTATATCTATATTTTCAAGAAAAAACACTCAACATTCGTGTAAGGTCGCTTCCGTAAAAAACATTATCCTGGTTCAGCTAATCCAGAACTATTTCCAAGAGGGCGTCTGCCAGGCTGACCAGCTCGGGATCAGACCCTGTTTCCGCAACAAATTGATATTCCTGAGCAGCTTCTGCTGGTTTTTCCAGAGCCTCCAATGCCATTCCTATATATAAATGCATTGTTGGGTCTCCCGGGTTTAAGTAGCGCGCTGCATCTAGATACATCATAGATAGACTTGGATCGTCTTCCAGAAGAGAGATTACACCTAGTCCCTGAAGAGCTTGAAGGTTCCTTGGATTCTCCAGCAGCACATCTTGCCAGACTAATCGCGCTTCTACTAACCTGCTTTCGTTAAGAATTAATCCTGCCCAGGCTGCTTTGGTGTCCAGCAGGGAAAAGTCCAATTCAAGTGCGTTCTGGTAGGCTGTGGCAGCCAATTTCCAGCGTCCTTGTTCGTAATATGCATTCCCTAAATTTTGATAGATGTCGGTGTTAAACGGGTTGAGATTTAGCGCTAATAAAAAATGGTCCTCAGCCAGTTCGGCCGAATCATTCTCCAACAAAAGAACACCCAGGTTGTTATGGATCCAGGGCAAGTATTCATCCAGGGTGATGGCTTGTTGATAGGACTCGATCGCTTCTTCCCCTTTTCCCTGAATGGCCTGGATATCTCCCAGGAGTCCATATACTTTAGCTGACTCAGGCTGCAGGAGGAGAACAAATTTCAAGTAATCTTCTGCGAGGTCAGGTCGTTCTGACTCCACAAACCGATTCGGGAGGGAGTTGTTGGCAGTTTCAAGCAGGGAAAGTCCTAGTGTAAAGAAGGTTACGGCCAGAACCAAAATTGATATCAATCCAATCCAGCCGCCTTTCTTCAGGAGGGGCTTGCTGATGATAATTGGTCTGGGCGGCGTGGGAGGGCTGGGACTCAACCAGTCATTGCGATGTAACACAGATACGATTGTTTCGGTCAACGCCGTGACAGTATATGCGCTCTTTTTTCCATACCGGATCATCTCGCTTCCGAAATAATCCCGGTCAGTGAGTGTCCTGGTTTCACCCTGGATATTTTCTTGTTCTACTTTGCCGTTTTCTATGACGCCCAGAAAATTCCCCGCCTGCCCTTTCTTGATGATCTGGGCGCCCGGGGGAAAGATCACTATTTTTACCAAGGATTCCAGATACCGCCGCCGACTGGAGGGCAGTTCCTCAAAAAAGCGAATATTCTTGAGATCTGAAACGAGTTTTTTATCTTTCATAATCTAAGGTCTGATGGCCTTCAGCCAGTATGGTCCTGCCAGGTTTCCTGTTTTTACTAATAAACAGCATTTTATCCCCTATTAGGATTCTAACAAGAAGATTTGTAGAATAATTATGAAATTTGTTAGGAGAAAACATCAATTTCAAGGATTTTGAGAGGTTCTGTTTCCAGCAGTAGCCCAAATTAGGCCTCAAATGCAACTTCTCTTTATTCAAATTTGCAAATATAATAATTCTTATTAATGTTAATCTCTTATCTTTCAAAGGAAACACCTATGAAAAAATTAATGCTTCCCCTCTTGGCCCTTTTATTGGTATCTTGCGCCATTTCAGATAACCTCTCTGATCTAGTGGCAGCCTTCGGAAATCAAAGCCAGACTTTTTCCTCAGATTTTGAGGGACCAGGTCTTTTTGATGCATATTCAGATCCGGAAGGTCTGGTGGAATCGGAATTTCGGAATGGTGGATTGGAACTGACAATTCATGAGGAAGAAGTTTATTTCTGGATCTATCCTGATGTTGTGACCCCAAAGAATATCTCTGTGCAGGTGGATGTTATTTATGTCCAGGGAGATCCGGAAACAGGTGCCGGCATTATTTGTAATTATAACTACGAGAATGATTACGGTATTTATTTTGAAATTACCTTCGATGGTTACTATGTGATATTTAAAGAAACTGAAGCAGGCTGGGAAACTATTGAAGATTTTACCTTTACTGATTTGGTCAATAGTAGTGGAGCAAACCGCATTAAAGCTGTCTGCGATAATGGATCCTACGATTTCTATATCAATGATGTGATCGTCTCCTCATTTACAGAAACCACCACGCTGGGCGATGAAATTGCTCTTTATGGTTATACTTATTTCACACCGGAAAGCGTGATCCGGTTTGATAATTTT
>QMPN01000590.1 GCA_003648575.1 Bacteroidota bacterium | reverse complement strand
CTCAGGACCTTGAGTTCCCTTCTTTCGGCAGGTATCGACAGGCATGTCTGTGTTTCAAGGTACCAATGCTCCTGCGGGCCGGTAAATAATTCTCCGCTGCGAATATGGTCACATTCCTCAAAAGCCTTGTCTACGTCACCGGTTTCAATTTTTCGCGGGCTTGCTAACTGCAGATCTTTTTTTATGGCATCCTTAAGCGTATGCACGGCTTCCGTTTGCCGGTACTCTATTTTGATCTTTTTTTCAGCGGCAAGTGCTGCCCGCCTGTTATCAGCTGCAATGAGCAAAACTGCCTGGCCAATGAACATCACCTCATTTTCTGCCAGGCATGGCTCGTCTTTTACCACCGGCCCCATCTGATTTTCACCGGGAATATCCTTTGACGATAATATGGCATGAATACCGGGTAGCCCGCCGGCTTCCCCGAAGTTTATGGAGTGAATAGTGGCCGCCGCAAAGGGGCTGTACACAATATGCCCGTACAGCGTTTTTTCACCTGCGCTGATATCATTAATGAAATTTGCTTCACCACTAACATGCTGTACAGCACTGTTATGGTCAGAAGATGATTCCATCCTTTCAGGCTTGTTACTGCTATTTTCTTTTCGTGCTGCCATTATGATGTTTTCGCTGTATCCTCCCAAAACCTGATCAACAGGTTGCCGGCAATGATCTTTCTGTTCTCGTCTGATGATCTGGCATCAGAAATGGGTTTGAATTCATCCCTGATGATCAGGGAAGCCTGAACAGCAAGTTCTTCAGTCCATTTTTTTCCTGTTAAGTATTTCTCTGCTTCTCCGGCCCTGACCGTTGTTGCAGCCATCCCGCCGAAGAACAGTTTTACCTTTTCAATCATTTCATCCTTATCCATGCTCAGTAAAAAGGCTGCCGAAACGGTTGATATATCTACATCCTTGCGTTTTGAAACTTTATAAGAGCGTATAATCACATTCTTTCCGGCATAGGGGAGGGCAAATGCTGTGATGAGCTCGTCCTCCCTCATTAGTGTTGAATGATAGCCACTTATGAACTGCTCCAGGGGCAATGCTCTTTTTCTCTCCCGGTCCTGAAGTTCCACTTCACATTCATATACCATGAGCACAGGCAGCAGGTCTCCGATGGGGGAGGCGCTTGCAATGTTCCCCCCCGCAGTGGCAAGGTTCCGTATCTGGTGAGACCCGAAAACAGTTATCATCTCAAATAATGCCGGGAAATCATCTTTTATCGCTTCTCCCATATCCTCAATACTGACACAGGACCCAAGGCTGAGATGGCCCTCATTACTCCTTATGGATTTGAGCTCGTTCAATGATGAAATATCGAGGTAAGCATTAATATGCTGTTTATTTTTATTTACAGCAACGGCAATATCACTTGCGCCGCTGATCACTATGGCATCCGGGTGCTTCTCACGCATAATAAGGGCGTTCCTGAGTGAGGCCGGTTTTATGTACAGGATGTCTTTGGCGCTTATATGGATATCGCCGCTTTCCTTGTGAATGGCGTCCAGTTCATCAGCTATCTTTTCTGTTGAGTCGTTAAGCAGATCATGCCTGGCCTTCCCGGATTGGTCAACGATCGCATCGATGATGGGTTGATATCCGGTGCACCTGCACAGGTTTCCTGCAAGCCTTTTCTTAACCAGGGACGGGGTGATGTGTGAATGGTTCTTCCACAGGGCAAACAGCGACATCACTATTCCCGGGGTGCAATAGCCGCACTGACTGCCATGGTGGTCGACCAGCGCTTGTTGTACCGGGTGCAGCTGCAGTTTTCCATCCTGCATATATGAAAGGTTCTCGGTTGTGATCACCTGGCATCCATGGATCATGGGAAGAAATACCAGGCATGAGTTGATGGCCTGATATGTCAGCTTAGCATCTTTTACTTTAGCGATAACCACTGTACATGCTCCGCAATCGCCCTCACCACAACCTTCTTTTACGCTCTTATGACCTGTAATTCGGAGATAATGCAAAAGGCTTGTGTCCGGCCTGATATCCCCGCCATCGGTAAAGTCAAGCGAGATGACCCGGTCATCAAGAATGAAACGAATGCTATTCTCCGGTTTGCTCATCAGAATTATTTTCTGTTCTTAATGTCAATCAGACGGGCCAGTATGCTGATGGCGATCTCTTCGGGTGTTTCACAATTTATTGGAATGCCAATAGGCATGTCTATGCTTTCTATGACCTTGTCGTCGAGGCCTTTTTCAGCAAATAACTTCTTTGCCAGGACCACCTTATTCTTACTTCCGATCATGCCAAGGTAGGTGTGGGGTTTATTGGCACAAAGCATGGTAACCTCTTCATCAAAGGCATGTGATGGGGTGCTTACAACTATGAAGGTTTTATTGGTGAATTTCAGGTCATTGATGGCTGCAACATAAGCGCTCTTTATTAACCTGGCCCCCTCGATTTGCAATTGATCAAGCAGGTCCTCCCTGTCATCGACAATGCTGACCATAAATCCATAATTGCCTGCGATCCTTGCAAGCGCCTGGCCTACATGCCCCCCACCAAAGATGATCAATTGGTAACTATTGGGCAAGGGATCGATGAATATCTGGCATTCACCG
>QMPN01000589.1 GCA_003648575.1 Bacteroidota bacterium | reverse complement strand
TCGCCGACTGTATCATCTTCACAAATCCACAGGACACCATTGGCATCCGTATGTGGGTCACCCGTTGTAGGGCTTGGTGGAAAATTAATCATTTGTTTCTCCTATTATTTCCATCTTCCGATTGCATGATATGATACTCTGCCTTGTGAGGTAAGTGATTCGCCCAATAAGTATGCAGTAAAGTTAGTTTCAGATATTGTTTGTGCGCCGCTATATTGAGTGAACTGAGATACAATATTTGAACCTCCGCTAACCACAGGAATATCAACAAAACTAACCGGAAATACAAATACTTCACTAGCGTACAGCCATACCGTTCCTGTACTATCTGTGGTTAATAGGCTTCCTGTGTGTGAACAAATCATCGTTCCATCGGCAAATTTAACCCAGCTACCATTGGCATTAGACCCAGATTCAACAACATACCCAGCACCAGACATATCCGGATTTGTGATATTATTATTGAGTTGCGGCATTCCAATACTGCCAACAGCAACTAAATTGCCCTCACTCTGAGCAACATCCTGAACCCATTGAGTAGTATCACCATCATCGTACCAAGTCCATGTTTTACCTGTGGCGGTATTGAACCATTGAGGATATTTAACTTTATCAATTGGTGAAGTATCTGCTCTCCATATTGCACCACCACTAACACTTGCCCAATCTATCGGACTAATTTCAGGTGAATTATTTTGATTGTTATCAGTAAGTGATATATATGCTTTATCTGATAAAGTAGACATATCTCCTATAGAGTATACTTTATTAATATCCCACACATCACTAGTTTGAGAATCCACATAATCTTTTCTAGTACTATGAAAATCTTCAGTAGGAGTAAGAGGCTGAATATTAATTTGCCCTGTAAATGGCACTGAACCATCAGCTAAAGCAACAGTTTCTCCTTTTCTTACCCATTTAACAGGCCCATTATCTTCACATATCCAAGTTTCACCATTAGAATCATCTATAGTTTGACCCTTAATTGGATTAAGAGGAAAATTTAATTCTCCCACAGGATTATATGTAATATCTGATGCGTAACCTGCTCTAATCCAGGCTTCACTTGCTGTACTTGGAGAAATATAAAAAGTGTATATAAGACCTACTACAGAGTCTAACCATACTAAACCATGTGAAGGTGAATCTGGCTCTGTAGTGCTAATAATTAAAGTAACGGCATCAGGTTGAATATATGTAATACCGTCACCAGTAGCATTGACAATTAAATGTTTATTAGCATGTGCATCATAAGGAGCAACATCATCTAAAGTATTAAAAGAAGTTGGTTGAGTTTTCCATTCTCTTGTGCCATCAGAGAGACTTGTTAATGTTCTATTATTATCATCAGGAGGATTTCCTAAAGAGTCTTCTTTAAACGCTAAACCATTAATTAATTCTGTAGGTGTTACTCTTTGTTCCCATTTTCTTGTACCATCCGCTAAACTAATTAATGCAAAATCATCAGTAACAGGATTACCTAAACCATCTTCTTTATTAACTACTGTAGTATTTAAATCTGATATATCAACACCATCAACAGTACCAGTTAAAGTAATATTTCCTGTAATGTCTAATCCAGTATTTAGTATAGCTAATACTTTAGAACTTGTGATAGCAAAAGATATTTCACCAATTTGTGCAGAATAAATACCAGTATTAATGTCTCCAGTAAACTGTACTGCAGGGTCATTAACTAAACCAACAGGAATTTCAATTGCACCAGTAAACGGTCTATTACCATCAAGAGTACTATACCCAGGATGGTCAGCAACATTTGCTAATCCACTCAAAGCAGCGTGATTGCCTTCATCTGCAACAGCGAATGCTTGTAACCATGCAGCACCATTCCAAAACATCATTAAATTTGGTGTTACTGAAGTATCTTGATATAAATCACCAGAAGTAAGTGGATTGCCATTACCATCAACAAGAGGTGGTATAGCACTAGCTCCTAAATATTGTCCCTGAAATGTAAATAAAGCAGCTTCTGCTTCATTAGCTGCTATATCTGCATCAGAGGCATTTTGTGCTGAGGCAACTACAGCAGCATTAGTCTGTATTACATCTGCTCCTGTTTGTTGTTCAGAATCAGAACATGAAATTCTATCAATTGCTGTTTGAGCAGCATCCTGCCCAGTAGAAATAGCATCATTATTAGTTTGAATTACATTATTATTTGTTGTTACTACATCCAAAGCAGTTTGGTCTTCTGATGCTTGAGCATTAGCAGCATTTTCAGTAGTACTAATTACATCTGCTGCTGTTTTAATTGCATCTGCTTCTGCGCTATCTGCGGCTAATTCAGCTCTTTCGGTATATTCTTTGACAATTATAACAGCTTCTTCAATATCATCAGTAATATCTTCAATACCGTCAATCTGACCAACTTTAATAACTTCTTCAATATTATCAGCTACAATTTTTACTGTGTCATAAGCAGTGCCAATATATTTTTCTACCAGACCTGAATAAGAAACATTACTATTAGTTATGCCCATTATACCCACCCATTCTCATCGAGTTTAACATTTTGTGTATCATCATTATTTATTAAATTTAAGTCGATAATTTTC
>QMPN01000588.1 GCA_003648575.1 Bacteroidota bacterium | reverse complement strand
GGAATACCCGAATTGTGCAGCGGTTGCGTATGATGCGGGAAGCTATAAAACGATAGGGACGATCTTTGAACTCGGGGCCCTCATGTCATCTGATACCTGCCAGCTTGAATCATTTATGCAGGGCGTGATTGACTTTTTTGAGATAAAACAAAGTATTATTGGCATAGAGGAGGTTCCGGCAGGCGATCATGACGGGATGACGATTCAGAGCTACCCAAATCCCTTCAGTCACCAAACACAAATCCCGCTAAACCTTGAAAAAGGAAGCTTTGTAGATGCTTCTGTGTACGATCTGCAAGGGAGGCGCATATATGAATTCATGCCTGCTACTACGCTGGCAAGCGGAAGCTATAACCTTAGCTGGAAGGGCAACGCAAGTGATGGCAATCCTGTTCCTGACGGGATCTATATTTACCGTATCCTGATCGATGGGATTCCATACACCGGAAAAATGTTGCTTATACGCTAATGGGTATGGGGTATGGGGCGTGTGGTTGATCATGTAAAAGGTTTGCGGTTTATTAGCTTTATTATTTTTATATTTATGGCTTGAATGCTCGTAAGAGATGAGCACTAGTGGTGTTTTTATGAAAAACAAACTTATTGTCATTTCCATCCTGTCAGTTTTTATGCTGCTTTCGTCGGGTTATCCCGAGAAGAATATTGACAACAATGCTGTGCCGGGAAAGATCATCCTTCAGCTTCGGCAAACATCAAACCAAAAAGCGGCCTTGTCCGATCTGGAAGGATCATATTCTCATGCAGGGCTGAAATCAGAGAAATGTCTATCGGAGCAATTAAGGATATGGCTGTTTAGCTACGATGGAGATGCAGGTGGAGGACAAAACCTTTTAAAGCAATTGCGAAACGATCAGCTGATTGCTCAGGCCCAATTTGATCACTATATCTCGCTTCGCGAACTGATCCCTGATGACCCCCTGTTCATGGAACAATGGGCTTTATATAATATCGGGCAAAGCGGAGGGGTCGTGGATGCTGATATCGATGCCACGGAAGCCTGGGAAATTGCTGTAAACACCGGAACAACAGCATTGGGTGATACCATAGTGCTGGCTGTTGTCGATGATGGCTTTTCACTGGAGCATGAAGATATGAACTATTGGAAAAACCATCATGAGATCCCTGATAATGGTATTGATGATGACAGTAATGGATATGTCGATGATTATGATGGATGGAATGCATACTCGAGTACAGGGAATATTCCCGTCAGGGACCATGGTACGCACGTTGCAGGAATTGCCGGAGCGGTTGGCAACAATGGCATAGGTGTTTCCGGCGTGAACTGGAATTGTAAGGTAATGCCTGTGGCAGGCTCATCGAATTTTGAATCCTTCGTGGTGGAGGCTTATGCATATGTTTATAAGATGCGTTCACTGTATGAGGAAACCAATGGCGAAAAAGGAGCTTATGTTATTGCAACGAACAGCTCTTTTGGTGTCGATTTTGCAAATCCTGACGATTACCCGATCTGGGGCATGATGTATGATTCGTTGGGAAACCTGGGAATACTCAGTGCTGCCGCTACCATGAATAAACCCTGGAATGTTGAAGAAGTGGGGGACGTTCCTACTAACTTCTCAAGTGATTTCCTCATTGGCGTTACTAATACTACAAAAAATGATATTAAGTATAATGGGGCTGCGTGGGGGCCTGTATCCATCGACCTCGGTGCTCCGGGCACATCCATTATTTCTACTAAGCTGGCTAATTCTTATGGGTATAAGACGGGCACTTCTATGTGTGCCCCCATGGTAAGTGGTAGCATTGCGCTGATGTTTGCTGCAGCCGATGAAACATTTCTGCAGGCATATAACGAACAGTCTGATGTTATTGCCGTCTTTTTGAAAAACCTGATCCTGGATGGCGTTGATACAATTGCCGGTTTTGATACGCTTTGCGTGTCGGGGGGGAGGCTGAATGTTAACAATGCCATCAACAAAATGCTTAATCCACGAATTCAGGCTTCTGTTGATACACTGCGCTATTTCATTGCCCCGGATTCTCTCGGGCAGACAGACCTGGTTCTGCAAAACCTTCTTGGCTTTGAACTGCCTTTCACCTGCAATATAGAAAGCATGCCCGGGTGGGTTGATTTCAACCCTGCTTCCGGCGTATTGGCGGGAAATGACAGTATCACCATCACTTTCAGCTTTGATGCCGGCGGAATGGCATTGGGAACTTATTTTTGTGAAATGTTTATCGAAGATATCGCCGGAATGAAGGTTACTGTTATAATCGAAATGGATGTTATTCCCGACATGGGCATTTCTGATGCTATTGAAGCAAGCAAAGTGATCACTTCATATTACCCCAATCCTTTCACCAATGAGCTTTATTTATGTGTGTGTGTGCCCGGGGCCGGGGATTTGCAGTTATCGGTTTATTCCCTGTCGGGAAACTTATTCCATTCGTGGAATGAAAGGATAGCATGGCCCGGGGAACAAACCATAAGGTGGGATGGCATGGATAGAAACGGGAATATGCTCCCGGCGGGGATCTATATCATTCAAATAAGCGGAAAAGGGTTCAGTGACCGGGTAAAGGTGCTGAGGTCTG
>QMPN01000587.1 GCA_003648575.1 Bacteroidota bacterium | reverse complement strand
TATGGTAAATATACAATAATTCAAAATTCAAAATTCAAACTCCAAAATTCAGATAAATTTCAAACTTCAAAATTCAAATCTCAAATAAATTTAAAACTCAAAATTTAAAATTACCTAACGCCCAACAGCCTGTCCTGAGCGAAGTCGAAGGGCCTAACGCCTAAACCTTCGATACATCAATCTCAAACAGTATCTCATTATTCGGCCCTTCACAATGCAGGGCGCAGGTGTCGCAGATATGCAGTTCGCCCTTGAGGCGTTTACGGATCATATCATCAACTCTTATTTTCAGTGCTTCAATGCTGATCTTATCAACTATTTCTCCCGCAAATGCATACAGGAGCAACAATCGGGCATTGGCTTCACAAATACCACGCTGCCGAAGGTAGAACATGGCTTCCTGATCCAGCTGGCCAACGGTGGCCCCATGGGAGCACTTCACATCATCGGCATAGATCTCGAGGAACGGCTTGGCATGAGACTTTGCCGTATCTGTCATCAAAATATTTTTACTATTCTGGAAAGCATTGGTTTGCTGGGCATCTTTCCTCACAAGGATATGCCCGTTAAAGACAGCACTGGCTTCCTCATCAAGAATGCCTTTGAAGAGCTCATTGCTGTAACAATTCGGTTTTGCATGATCGATAAAAACCTGGTTATCGACATGCTGCGTCTTATCCATGAGATATACCCCGTATATTTCTGCTGAAGCTCCTTCACCATCCAAAACGGTATGTGTATAATTTCTGATAAGCCCGCCATTCAGGGTAATGGCATTTGATCTTAAACTGCTGTCTTTCATCTGCCTGAACCATGTAGCATTGATCAGGGTGGATTGATTGTTGAGGTTCTGAAGTTTGTAATGTTCAAGGCCGGCTCCCTCATCAATAAACACTTCCGTAACAGAATTCTTGAACATGGCTTCCTGGTTGGTGGAATCATCGCAATGCACCATTGTCATCTTGCTGTTCTTCCCCAATATCACCAGGTTACGTGTTTGAATAAGCAGTCCTTTATCCCAGTTTATGATACTCACCATTTGCATGGGTTTTTCCACCACTACATTATCCGGGACATAAATAAAAAATCCATCCTGCGCAAAGGCCAGGTTCAGGGCCTGAAAACCATCTTTTTCACTATCGGCGTATTTGCCATAATGGCTTTCAAATATCTCAGGATAAGCTTCCATCGCGGCAGCAAGGCTTCCGGAGATAACTCCATGTTCATCAACATTAAGGGGTTTTTTTGTATCGATGAACCATCCATTAAGCAATGAGATCTGGTCAGTTTCAAGTTCATGGATATTGCATTTGAACACCTGGTCGATGCTAAGGTCCCCATGGCCGGGGCTGAAAAGGGTTACATAATCTCTTTTGAGTGTATCGCTCAGGTCGGTATTTCGCCAATCTTCGAGTTTCTTATGTGGAAATCCGGTTTCAGAGAACGTGGCAATAGCTTCTTCCCTGGCCCTTGTAAGGGAGGGTTGGTCATGCCTGGTGATCTGATCTATATTTTCAGAGAACAGTTGCTCCAGCTTTTCCTGTAATGCGATGGATTCTTTCGTACTCATATGCTTAAACTACTTCTTTTTCGATCCAGTCGTAACACTTATTCTCCAACTCCAGGGCAAGTTCTTTTCCTCCTGACATGACGATCTTTCCATCATATAACACATGCACAACATCCGGTACGATATAGTCGAGCAAACGCTGGTAATGTGTGATAACCAAAAAAGCATTGTCTTTGGTCTTTAAGGAGTTCACCCCGTTGGCAACAACCTTAAGGGCGTCGATATCCAGGCCTGAGTCGGTTTCATCTAGCACCGACAGGGTGGGTTCCAACATGGCCATCTGGAAGATCTCGTTACGCTTCTTTTCTCCCCCGGAGAAACCTTCGTTAACCGAACGGTTGGTGAGCTTTGAATGGATTTCCAGAAGGGTTTTTTTCTCTTCCATCAGTGCCAGGAATTCGGATGCAGAAAGTGCAGGCTGTTTCCTGTATTCCCTGATCTCGTTCAGTGCTGTGCGCATGAAATTAGTTATGCTCACTCCCGGGATTTCCACGGGATATTGAAAGCCAAGAAAAATGCCGGTACGTGCTCTTTCTTCCGGCGACATATCTGTGATATCCTCTCCCTTGAAAAAGATCTTCCCCTTTGTGATATCGTAGCCTTCTTTGCCGGCTATGGCCAATGCCAGGGTGCTTTTTCCTGTCCCGTTGGGCCCCATGATGGCATGAGTTTCCCCGGCTCTCACTTCAAGGTTCAACCCCCTCACGATCTCCTTGCCGTCAATCGCTACGTGTAAATCTTTTATTTCTAATAGCATTCTTTAATTCTTTATTCTTATTCTTATTCTTATTCCTTGTTCTTTATTCTCTATTCTATCCAACGCTTCCTTCTAAGCTGATCGACAACAATTTCTGTGCCTCAACAGCAAATTCCATCGGAAGCTTATTCAATACTTCTTTTGCATATCCATTCACGATCAGCCCAATGGCACTTTCCGTGTCGATGCCCCGCTGATTGCAATAAAACATCTGGTCTTCTGATATTTTGGAGGTTGTGGCCTCATGCTCAAC
>QMPN01000586.1 GCA_003648575.1 Bacteroidota bacterium | reverse complement strand
CTGCAGCGCTATAAGGAATTGCAGGATATTATTGCCATCCTCGGAATGGAAGAACTTTCTGAAGAAGATAAACAGGTAGTGCACAGGGCCAGAAGGGTGTCCCGCTTCCTCTCACAGCCATTCCATGTGGCAGAGCAGTTTACCGGTATCAAGGGAACCACGGTAAGCATCGAAGATACGATCAAGGGATTCAATATGATCCTTGATGGTGAAGTAGATGAATATCCGGAAGCCGCTTTTAACCTGGTAGGCACTATTGAAGAGGCTATTGAAAAAGGAAAACGATTGCTTGCTGAAGTCGAAGCTTAAAATAAATTACCTGCATGAAGCTTGAGATCATAACCCCCGACAAGTCTGTATTCACAGGAGAAGTTAGCCTGGTGCAACTTCCGGGCATTGATGGCTCTTTTGAGATCCTGAATATGCATGCACCCCTCATTTCGGTGCTGAAAAAAGGAAAAATCAAGATCAAGGATGATCAGGGAAAAGAACAATTCTTTGAAGTCAATGGTGGCGTCGTGGAAGTGCTTAAGAATAAAGTGCTGATATTGGCGGAATAGAGGCTGGATACTGGATATTGGATACTGGATACTGGATGCTGGATGCTGGATCAATTATGCCGAACTTAAAACTCAAAACTCAAAACTCCAAACTTATTAAGATGTATCTTCTCAGTCTTATACCTGTCAGGAGCTTCCTTATGCTCATCAGGATAACCTATAGAGATTAAAGAAACCGGGAGGATATGGCCGGGGATCTCCAATAATTTACTAACTGCCTTAATACGTTCCTCACGGGGAAACATGCCCAGCCATACTGCCCCCAAACCATAAGAATGCACCGAAAGCAATATGTTTTGTGTGACGGCTGAACAATCCTGAACAATATACCCTTCTACGTCCTGCAACTGTTTATCTCCACAAACAAGAATGGCAAGGGTAGCCTGCCTAAGCATTTTTCCATAAGGATGGGCAATAGCTAATTCATCGAGAATTACCCTGTCAGTAACAACAATAAAATGCCATGGCTGGATATTCCTGGCAGAGGGTGCGTGCAGGCCTGCCTCGATCAGGTTCCTGATCAAATCCTCAGAAATAATTTTGTCAGTGTATTTTCGGATGCTTCTTCTCGTCAGGATTGCTTTTTGGGTATCCATTTCTTTTATTTATGGCTGGTGATATGATAAATTCCGGGAGGGAACAGATCTATTCCCCTCCTTGCCCCTCACAATATCCGCGAATGGCCTTTTCAGCTTCATAATGCCCCAGGGCATAAGCTTTCTCCCAATCATAACATGCATCATGGAGCCTGCCCTGGTTGAGGTTGGCAAGCCCGCGGTTAAAAAACGCATCAGCATATTCAGGATCCAGCTCAATGGCTCTGTCAAAATCCTTAATGGCACCCAGGTAATCTTTTATTTGTCCCCGGGCAGTTCCCCTGTTATAGAATGCGATAGGGTCGTTGGGTTTTAATTCTACCACACTGTTGTAATCTTCCAGACATTTTACAAAGTCGCCCAACATATAATAAACCCTTCCGCGATATTGAATTGAAAGAGAATGATTTGGGGAAATCTGAATGGCCTTGCTAAATGCCTGCAAAGCTTCATGAAACTCATTCAATTTGAAGGAACCCAAACCAAGGTTGTAATAAGCCCTCGGATCTTCCGGGCTTTTAGCGATCACCTGTTTAAAGTATTGAACGCCACTTTCAAAATCATTGTTATCATAAGCCGCAGTTCCTTTTTGGAACAGGTATGCTACTTGTTGGCTCTCTATTCCCTGTGTATCCAGGCCTTCGGCATTAGTATCAGGGGTTATTTCGTCAATATTTACTTCTGAAAAACCTGGTATTGCCTGATCCGGGGTCTCTTTTTTCTTTACTGACGACACCTCAGCATCATCATTTTCTGGTTCTGTTGAAGTATTATTTTCTTGCTGACTGGTACACGATACCAGGAACGCAATGGTAAGAAGGAGCAAAATTCGTTTCATATTGTTTTTCATTCATTAACGACAACTGCCGCTTGTTATTTCAGGGCAAAAATATTAAAATAAAGAATAGCACGGATGTTAAAAATTGCTATAATTCAAGTCATATGTTTATTCCGCCTTATATTCCTTTCCGGCTGTTAACAGGTGCAGTTCCATCTCTTCGAAAAGAAGATCCATGTCTTTAATTCTGGCAGGATCAATCTCATATGCTGCAAGAACCTGTGGAATACTCCTGGTCTTTTTTAAAATATCAAGGAAGGCATTCTCTCCCAGTGTATCCCCGGCCAATAAAAAAAAGTCTACCTGCCCAAGTGAAGGCACCAGCTTTCCTTGCGGATGGTGGTTTCCAATCAGGCAAAAATTAGTCTTCAGGTCTATGTCATCATAAATAAGACATGGGAAACATAAAGTGCTTTCATCCATGTGCCCCGGGGTTTCAAAATCATCAATCCGCGTGAAACCAAACCTCAAGCTTTTGTCCATCGCAAAGGATAAACGATATGATTTCAGATGGCATGATATACCAATCAGGCTGATATTAAAATCCTGCGCTGCTTGTAAGGTTTGTTTCCTTTTTGCCATCTGTAT
>QMPN01000585.1 GCA_003648575.1 Bacteroidota bacterium | reverse complement strand
GCGTTTCCTTCTACTTTTTTAACAGGTGATATTTTCTTTCGAACTGATTTAAATACAATATATGTCAGAAAATCGGCTTCGTGGGAACCTATAGGTGGTTCAGGTGCTGTCGATACTGGTGGTGTTATTGCCACCAGTACAACAACTATACCATTTGGTTTCTTTGAATGTAATGGGGCAGCAATTTCAAGAACTACATACGCAACATTATTCGCAACAATTAGTACAACATTTGGTAACGGTAATGGATCCACAACATTCAATTTACCAGATTTACGTGGTGAATTTATTCGTGGCTTTGATAATGCTCGGGGCGTGGATTCTGGACGTGGCTTTGGTACATTCCAAGCAGATGCTTTTAAATCTCACACTCACTCATATGTTGGAACATTAGCTCCAGCAACTGGGTTGGATTCTGGTTTTGGTGCCACTACAACCGGTAAAACTACTGGAGCCGCTGGTGGGTCAGAAACACGACCAAGAAACATCGCAATGACATATATTATTAAATATTAGAATAATATTCAACTAAAAGCTGCATTTCTCTTAACGTAGCATCAGATTTCAACTTCTTTGCACGGTTCCTAACAACCACAATGTTATCAATCGTGTATCCTTTTGACGAATCTCGTCTATCTATACTATAACTATTATCTTGAGCCTTCCCCTTATTATATTTCAACGGAATATTTAAAATTGGACATGTTATAGGGAAACTCAACTCATTTAAATCACACAAATCCAAATCAAATTCAATTCCACGTTTTAATGCACTACTCTTTAATTGATTGTATATCTGCTTGACATCTTTCTGAGTTACATGTAAATTCATAAAGATATTTATAATACAAGTAATGGTGGGTAATGAACATAATTGGATTTATAACAGTAATAGCTTGGGTGTTTGGTATATGGTCTACAGTATTTGTGGTGGCACGAATTGTAGCCGGACGGGCGTTCCAAACAAACACACTCAAACAAATACGAGACAAAATGGATGGTATACAACGTAGCTTTCCATGGATGAAAGCAGCTATTATTGCAATCGTTTGTTGGGCATGGATACTAACACAATGACCGAAGATTTAACGGAACAACAAGATAAAGTTGATGCTTTAATACTCGAAGATCTCAAAATCGCAGGCATTAACTACAATTGTTTTCGATTTAAACAATGGGCTATCATAATTGGTGTTAAAATGTGTACACCACCAAATCTTAAATCTCGATTGGTATACGAATGCCTGTTTGAAGATGGCTTCATTGATTACGTTCCACTTTCTGATATTAAAAATTACTTAATAGAACCCAGATGACATTAACAGCAGATCAAATATTAGCAATACCAAAAGATCAACCAGAAAAACTGTTTTCTCAAACCGATTTCCACGCTGAATATAAACGGTTTATGAAAATCTGGCACCCTGATCGAAATGGTGATCCATCAGCAGATAAAGTTAGTGCCCGTATTGGTCAACTATTTGTTTCAGCGGAAAAGAAAAACTTTGAAAATAACTGGGTGTTGGATGGTGAATTGATATTCACAGCCAGTTCTAAAAAATATAAATTCAAATACTTAAAAATGCATACCACAGATGTTGGTAAAATGTATATTGGACACAAAAATGTTGCATTTGTATTTGATAAATTAAACAACGATTTGTTTACATCCAGTCACCGGTTAATCGACGGAATTAAATTTCAATCTCCTAAATTTAAAGAAGAATTTGAACGCTTTTTACCAACAAGCTCATATAGAAAATTTAATGCCGATATTGGATCAATCTTGTTTATGGATAAAACACCAGATGTCGTGTCCTTACGTGATCTGATTGATTTTATGCCAGATAAAAAATTACATCCAAAACACGTTGCCTGGATTGTTAGTTCTACAATAAATGTATTAGCATTCTTAGAACACTCAAACGTTTGTCACAATGCTATTACTACTGAATCTATATTTGTTTCACCAAAATATCACTCAATTGTTATGCTGGGTGGCTGGTGGTTCTCAACAAAATCAAGCGATCGAATCGTAGCAATACCAAATAAATTGAGAACAATCATTCCAAAAGAAGTTCTCGTTGACAAACGATCAGACCCTCTATATGATTTATATGGGTTGAAAGCAATGGCAATTGAATGTTTGGGTGATCCATCACTAATTGGTTCCAAATTATTAATGGACAAAAATATACCAAAACCATTAATCCATTGGTTACGAACACCACCTGCAAATTCCGCTAAAAAGGAATATACTGTGTGGACAAATGTTCTCAAAGAATCCTTTGGGGACCGCAAATTTTTTAAATTTACAACAGATATATCAAACATTTATAAGGAGTAAAAATATGGGATACGTTAGATGGGACGCAGGTGATTGGGATAAATACTCAACAGTCACAAGTGCCAGAACAGAAAAAGAAAACTTTACAAGCAGAACACTAAATGCTGACATGAATCCAAAAGATGTCGTTCGCGAATCACGCGATTCTGATTTGAATCCACAATCAACAGCCATTATGGTTGGGTGTGATGTCACTGGCTCAATGGGCATGATTGCTAATAAACTGGTCAGTGAAGGTCTC
>QMPN01000584.1 GCA_003648575.1 Bacteroidota bacterium | reverse complement strand
TTGTAGATTATTGTCTTACGGGCTTCAGTTTTCCAGCCATATCCCCATTATTTAATCCTGGCTTTTGCTTTAGATGTTTGTCCAGTTCATGAAGTTTTTTCTTATTGAATATGCTCAGATAGAGCCGGCCTATTACAAGTGGGGCTTTGCTTAGGATGGCCATGCGCAGCCTGTATGGAAAACTATCGATGATCAGGGTAATAAAATAGAGCAAGCTGGTGAAGCATTTCCCGGGCATGCTGCGTAGATAGGCGGCCACACCCGGGTTTGGATAGATTTTTTGATGGCCGGTGAATGCAGCATATTTACCTGCACAAGCATCTGCAACCCTTAATTCTGAGCTTGTCAATTCCTTTTTCCAAAGCCCGACCCGGCTTGTGCTGATCTTTTTTAGCAGGCTGGAATGATATTTTAGGATGAGGTCAGTAGGGTAAATTTTCAGGACTTCTTCACTCTTCTTGTAGAAATCGAAAGGTTTATCACTTAAGGGAATCCCAATGAACTTACACAATTCACTGAATTCTTCCTCCGGGTTGGTCACAAGGTCTTCATACTTGATCTCCAGGTGTGTACCCGGATATTTTTCTGACACCTTCTTGAATTTTCTCACGAAATATTTCCATTTGCTTACGGTAACAGAAATAAAGGGCAGTTCAAAATCAACATTACGTATAGATACGAAGTTATCACGGTAGTCGCGAACAATATGAATGAATTTCGCTTCAGGGAATATCTTCAACAGTCTGGATGTATAGATGGTATAACCGGGATTCTTATCGCCTAGAACTAAAAGCGTCCCATGCTTGAATATAGAGCGGTACTCATGATAAACCACTTTGCAGATAGTACCATATGAATTTTTCCCTTCGCAGTCCATCAGACTTCGGTAGAGCCTATTGCGGTCCATGGGCCAAAGGTCGAATCGCCACTGTGATTGCAGGTCATGATGAAATCCTTCTAATTTTTCTTTTGACCAGTAATTTAGTTTACCATATTTGGGATACAGATTTACAATGAGCTGACATTCGGGGGGCACCACCACATTCGGATGGGCATCAAATAAGGTTCTTAGTAGCGTAGTACCGGAGCGGGGCCTGCCTACAATAAAGAAGATTGGAATATCCTTCAACTGCCGGGCATCGAGGTGACGTTCCTTTTGTCCGATAAGGATCTCTTTTTTATCCAGCTCAGTGTAATATGCTTCCATCCGGAAGCAAAAATAATAATTATAGGGTTGCCAACCCTATTAAGGTTGGCAACCTTAATTCCTCAGCCCTTTTATTACCTGCCTGACCTGGGCAAAATCACTTTTCCTGACAAGCAGGATATCTTTAACCGGTACTTTCAATATGCGGGAATAAACGATCAGGTAGCCTATCGAGCCCACCGTATAGCTGGCATTGGTAGCCATGGCAGCGCCTTCTCCTCCGTAAAGCGGGATCCACCACAGGTTTAAAAGGATATTAATAACCAGGGCAGGCAGAAAAACATACAGGGTTACCTCCGGCCTTCCCAGTCCTGCGAGGTGGCCGCTCAGGATGCGGAACATCACCACCATGACGATGCCCGGAAGTATCAATTGAATGATGCGGATACTGCCAAAATATTCTTCTCCAAAAACGAGTGGAACGAGATAAGGTACCAGGAAATAGATCACCACCGCTGCGACAATGGAGAATAAAAATGATAGCCGTAAAAGCACACCTGTCGTAGCGGTCATTGCTGACCGGTCTTCGGCATTGGCTGTACGGCTGAACACCACTATGCCGACAGCCAGGGGTAACTGCCAGAGTTGCTCTGCCACTGAGGCCCCGATGGAATATATGCCCACCTCTGTGGCATCCCTGAGCTTTTCGATCAGCAGGATGTCAATGCGGTAGTTTAACTGGAGGATAAAAAAGGACACAGAAAACAGTATACCCAGTCTTAACAGGCTTTTAATGATGTCATAATGAAATTTTATCCTGATCCTGAATGACCGCATTAATATAACAATGCCGTAAATGGCCACGATTGTTCCTGATACCAGGAAAGCAATGACGGCCCCGACGATCTCCATACCCAGGACCCATACCAGGATAATTATCAAGCCAAGGTTTATGGCATTGGTGATCCAGTTCAGTTGATTGGCCTTGTTTATTTCATCATTGCCCAGGAAGATCCCGCCGAAATATATGATCGCAAGCCTGCCCGGGATCACCAACATGACCAGCCCGATCATCAGCAGGGTGAAGGAGGGCTCATCATAGATCCAATAGGCTGCCACAGTAAGAAGTATGCCAAGCAATGAAGCCAGGATCAGTAGTACGATTACTGTCGATACCAGCTCGTCCTTGTTAAACTTGTTCTTTCCAACGTGGAAAATGGCTGATCCCCGGATGCCCAGATGGGTCAGGCTTACAACGATTATGGGAATAATGAGAAGGGCAGTGAAGATTCCGTATTTGTCAGGGCCCAGAACACGTGCCAGCACAATGCTTGCCAGTAAACCCGCAACGATAGAAAATACATTGCTGTTGAATACACCGACCACATCCCTCACAAACCTCCTCTTAGCCATATAATAAATCCCCAATTCTCATTCTCATTCTCATCCTCAT
>QMPN01000583.1 GCA_003648575.1 Bacteroidota bacterium | reverse complement strand
ATAGTGTCGGGGACAACAGCACTCGCCGGGGAAGATGATGCCATCTGTGAAGGCATGCAATACCAGCTTTATGGAAATGCACTTTTTTACACCAGCCTTGAGTGGACCGGCTCAGGGGATGGTACCTTCTCAGATCCGGGGATACTTGATCCTGTATATACACCGGGCCAGAACGATATTTCCAATGGCAGTGTAACACTGACCATGACAGCCTATGGAAGCTCGGTGCATTACGATGATATGTACCTTTCTATTGGCCCCAAACCCATTGTAGACCTGGGACCGGCCCGATATATCCCGCATGGGATATGGATCAACCTGACAAGTGATATCATTGGTGGTTCCGGAGATTTTCTTTATATATGGGAACCTTCCGCTATGCTGGTGAACCCGACATTCCCCAATCCCCAGACGCATAATATTTATGAGAATATTACTTTCACCCTCTTTGTTACTGATGCTGAAACAGGATGCGAAAGCGAAGTGACAAGTGTAGAGGTGATCATTGATGGCGATCCTCTTGGTGCGCTGCCGTATTCTGAACCGGCTGTATCTTGTGCCGGTAATGTTGTACAGCTTTTCGCTAATGCCATGGGTGGCGACGGTACCTATACGGGTTTCCTGTGGACGGCCGACCCGGGCGGACAGTCCTATGCTTTTGAGAATCCCATTGTAACGATAACCGAGCCTACTACATTCAACCTTCAGTTTACTGATGGCTATAATGCCTTTAACGCCTCACTCTTTGTTGATCTCCTGCCGGATCCGGTAGTAGATATCGGAGGCGATATACAGGTTCATTGTATTTACGAACAGATTACGCTGGATGCGGGTAACCTGGGCTCAGACTTTATGTGGTCATCAGGAGATACAACCCGGCAAATACAGGTGGTCTCCACAGGCCTGGCGTATGATGAACAGGAATTCACTGTCGATGTTGTGAGTGAAAATGGGTGCACAGGCTCAGCCACTACACTGGTGATCTTTGATTTTGATGCCTGCCTCGGGATCGATGAATCATTCAGGAATAGCCACTTCCATATATACCCGAATCCCTCATCCGGACTTTTTACTGTCGAATCTATCGGGGTAGAGGGGGAAACACAGATCAGCGTTATCAATATCAATGGTATTGAAGTATACAATGAGTCAGTGCATATCACCAACACAGGTTTTAAACATGAGCTTAATCTTTCCTCTCTGGGAAAAGGGATGTATTACCTTCGTTTTATCAACGCGGATTTCCAATACGCTGAAAAGATCCTTATTAAGTAGTCATTCGGCTAATTCCGGAACTGCCCTCTCTTATCCTGTTTATTGGATTAATTTCGTATTTTTGATATAGTATTCAAAGTGAAATTATCCTCGGTAAATGGAGAAGTATGATGTGATCATTGTGGGTGCCGGACCTGCCGGCCTGATATGTGCAGAGAAGCTGAGCAGGACTGATCTGAGCGTTCTGCTTATTGAAAAAGATACCGTGTTTGGAGACAAGGTTTGTGCCGGTGGAATAACCAGGAAAGGCCTCGGCATCTTTGATTTTCCTGATAATATCATTGAGCACAAGGTTCGTAAAACAGCAGTGCATTCCCCCGGACGATCCAGCAGCGCCGAAACCCCTGAAACGATCGTGATCACCATGGATCGAAAAAAACTTGGTATTTTTCAGCGGGCACGACTCGATAATACCGGCATTAAGGTTTTGTCAGGTACAAGAGTGACAGAGATCAGGGAAAACAGCCTCATTATTTCTTCGGGAGAGGAATACAGGTATAAATACCTGGTTGGGGCCGATGGCTATGCATCCATTGTAAGGAGGTATCTTAAGTTGCCTGTAAAGAAGAAGTTGATCGGGATCCAGTATATCGTAGCTGTGCCGGATCTCGACCCAAAATTGGAGATATTCCTCGATAGCAGGCATTTTAATGCATGGTATGGATGGATCTTTCCCCACAAGGATAAAATTGCGGTCGGCTGCTGCTGTGATACACGATATTTGTCTTCCAAAAAGCTTAAAGATAATTTCCTTCGCTGGCTGGAAAGCAAGAACATCGATATCAGTGATGCTGAATACCAGTCTGCTCCGGTCAGCTATGATTACAGGGGGCTCAGATTCGGAAATATTTTTCTGGCAGGTGAAGCAGCCGGCATGGCTTCCGGCCTCACAGGAGAGGGTATTTACCAATCGCTTATTTCAGGGATCGAGGTTGCGGCATATATCACAGGCCGGAAAGAAGAATCAGAGGAGATGAAGTACGTGATCAGGTATAACCGTATTCAGCTGCGTATAATGAAGCTCATGATCTATGCCGGGCCCTTGCGCGCGATCCTTCATGAGCTGATCATCATGCTCATGAATAACAGGAGGTTTAAAGAAAAAGTAAATAAAGGCTTTTCATAAAGCGGAATTGATGGTGAAAAAGGAAATATCGGGTTTGAAGCGGATGCTTGAAAAGTTCGCTTCCGGGCATGTGATCGAGAAGCTTGGATCAGAGGTAAGCAATATGCTTGAAGTGGTGAAGGCAGGGGATACCCTTTTGCTCAATTCGCCGAATACCAATTACTCTTTCGGAGCTTTGCACAGGGTCTTCCGGAAGGTAT
>QMPN01000582.1 GCA_003648575.1 Bacteroidota bacterium | reverse complement strand
CCACCCCCGTTGTCTTTATATGCGCCATCAGGAAGATTACACATTAATTTGCATTCACTGCCATGTTCACTAGCCACACCCCATATAACTAAGTTATAGTGGTCGAAGTTAGCTGATGTTAAATCATTACCGTTTATATCTTGATTAGCAGATGTTAAATCACCGGCTCGCAAATAAGGAGTCGACGGATCATTAATAATATAGATATCCGAGCCAGTAGACGTATCAAATGATGGGAATGTATGTGGATGAAGTTGTAAAACTGTTCCTGCTGATACCCCCACATCAAATATGCCTGCCCCAACGGTTGGTGTGAGTGCAGAACCAGACATCCATGTTGCGCTTTGCTCTCTTATCCAATAATTAAGATGAGCAAGGTGTCCTTGTTTATTTGGATTTGAAGATGCGTGGTCAGTCCAGGCGTGAACTTTGTAAGCACCGTATAACTGTAACGATGCGGCACTCTGACATAGGACAGTTGCGACGGGAGCATGTTCTTCGACAGGCCAACCTGTTGTGCTTGCTGTTAATATTTTAGTATTAATTGGAATATATACATAGCTTAATTGTGGAGAAACATCACTGCCTGCTGTTAATGTAACTGTGTCGGGTGGGGTACAATCATGAATATTTACTCCATCAGAATATTTAAAACGAACATCACCACCACCGCTGGCTTCTAAGTTAAGGGTAATAACAGAACCATTTGATGTAATTGTAATTACAGGACTATCAAGAGCAATTGCATTTGTTATTCCAGACAAATCAGTTAAATCTGTATCAAAATCGTCTAAGCTAACTTCCGAACTGCCTGCAATCGTAACTGTAGCAACACCAGTTCCTGTATCTGTTACTGTAACTGTATCTCCAACAAAATCAAAAGCTGAATGTGGAGTATTAGGAACGTTCGTGCCTTCATCTTTAACAATTAATGTACTGCCAGATCCAGGTGCACCGTCTGCACCGTCTGCACCGTCTGCACCATCAACACCGTTTGTACCGTTAACTCCATCAGCGCCATCATCACCAGGGGCGCCTTTTGCACCTGAGAGTTTCGACATCCAAAAGATAGTATCAGCTGTTACCGTTGCTGTGAATCCACCAGCTCCTACCATAGTGTTGGCTTGTGCTTGTAATTCCACATAGTCATTTGCAGTTAATTCAAGAAGAAAGTTATTACTTACGTGGGCATTTTCAGACTGGTCATCACCATTGTTGTAATAGTTACCAGCGGCAGATCCTGACGCGATAATACCAACTGCAACACCATTTTTAATTAACCTAACTTCAGTTTTAGTTTCCGTGTCACTAGTAGCACTAAACTCAACGTCTGTAAGTGTATACGATACCTCATATAGTCCATCTTCTTTTGCTGTGAATCTACTTGTGGTTGTGTGTTCGAGAACAGAAATATCGTTCTCGATATCAGTTGCATCAAATGTAATAGTTCCCCATGTAGTTCCGATCGATAGATTAGTTGTTCGTCGCCCTTGCAGGCTCGGGAAATCGTCACTGGGTTGTGTAAGGTTAATCCAATCACCGTTATCATAAGTTAAAATGTCGCCATTTAAAGGATTGGTAATTACAGAATCTGATAAATTAGGTAATGCTATACTAATCTCTCCACCATAAGCAACATCAAGTGGATTATCACTTACTATATCATCTGTACCGTTATTGATAATAATATCAAGAACATCTAACGCGGTATTTAATCTAACATCTTGATTCAACTCTTCGTGTGTGTAATGAGTTACATCAATTTGTCCACTGCCCGGAACTGTTTCGCCAACGTCTATGGCAATTGGTAATGCTGTTTGATTTTTAAGTATTATTGCCATTAGCCTCTCCACCTAGCATAAATTGTTATTAAACCTCTTCCTGTTTGAGCCAATCCTTGTGAAGTTGAACCACGCAATTGTATTTTTTCAAGTGCGGTAATATCTATATCTAAGGTCATATCTGTTGCCTGTGCATCTGTAATATTTGGAATAGTTACAACATCGGCTGTATCTAATACTCCGTCAATGTACAAATCTATTTCGCGACCCTTGCCATTTTTGAATTGAGTAGCAATGCCAACGATTGTTGCATTAAATGGTATTACGAACCCACTGGTAGCGTCTTTTGCTTCATCTATTTGCATCCAACTCGAATCGATAAGTCTGTTACCTGAGAAGACCATTGGTATCATTGTTGAGGATAGAACTTTATCTGACCTTGTCGAGTCAACAAAGACAGGTATATCATTGGAGCCAATGGTAGTTAGGTTGACATCTGAACTGCCAAGTAAATTCCAGTCTACATCATTTGGTCCAAACTTAACATAAACCTCGCCAGAGGTTGTAGCATTTTGTCGAAGATATAAAGAGCCTTGCGGCGCTTCATATCCTCCTCCGGTGTTTGGTTGTGCATCACCTGTTGAAATTAATGTTTTATCATCTAACGACAGGATGTCGACACGAAACGCATAATCGATATTTGCCATTAATTATCCTATTAATTAATTAATTAAGTTAGCGGCTAAACGTTTTACTGAAACGTCAACTGCTGATGTAGATGTTACCTGCAATACTAAATCTGTGCCTGAAATTGCTACACCAAT
>QMPN01000581.1 GCA_003648575.1 Bacteroidota bacterium | reverse complement strand
TTTAACATCATCAGGGTCAGAGCTTCCGTCGAGTCTAGCACTAAAAACGTGAGTTTTGTGTTTTTCAAACTTGCTCAATGTTTTTTTACCTGCTCCGTTAATTAATGCAAATGCTTTTCTCGCAAATGCTCTATTATCTGTTTCGATGTATTGCACAGGTACGCTAACATCGCGCCAATTTAATTTAGTATCAATTATTCCCGAATCGATAAAACTAGAAATTACCGTTACAGTGTGTTGGCCATCAATACTATGGAATTCATTAGTACCCGGTAGTAAAATGGCACTGACTGTTTGGATTAATTGCATTTTAAAGTTAGATCCAATTTTTTTGCTGTGTTTCAAATCCAATTGGCGTTGGATATCTTCGTCGAATGAAATATCACCTAGCCGAACCATTGTAACTTTAGGCATATCATTTAGTGAGAATTTTACCCCAGCAAGTTTATATTCTTGTATTAATTTCTTCCAGGGTCTATAATTATGGAGTTCATCAATTCGAGTTTGAATTTCAGTAATTTTTTTCTGCACCTGGGCCAATGGATTTAGTTTTACCATTGGATTGACACGGCGTTGGTATGGTACATATTTTGGTAACATTGGTGATGCCATTGTAATTCCTTAATTTAGTTATATTTTGTTTATTCTAACCTTTAAAACCCCAGTTAGTGTATTGAACGCTCTCGTCATGCTTGTAATTCATTGCGTCGTCGTATTTTGCGTTGTCGGCTTTTTCCATGCCTGCATTGCGCCATTCTTTTGTGCTACGTTGCGACATCCAGTAATAATAAGATGGATCAGCCATCCGGTATTCTTTAATCATTTCACCGGCTTCTTTAGCAGTTTCAAATTCATCAATGGTTTCGGTACAACCGTATACTTTTGCGTTTATGTAAGTTGTCATAAGTTACTCCTGTGATAATTTCATCCACAATTTGATTTTATTGTATTCGGTTACCCATTCGTCGCTGTATTCTGTGTATGCTGTATCGTAAAGCTGAAAATCAAATTCGGCGAAGTTAAAATTCTCTGCAGGACGATGTATTAACAGCCCTGCATCTCTCCACTCGAGATCATCTGGGTTGGTTTTTGAGCGAATATAAATGTGTTTAGCATATTCCTGTCCACTCAAAAGCCGAACCCGCGAGCTCTAGATTGATGCGCTTGCATAACTGCCTCGGCGTGTAAAATGTTAGCTAAGTCATCTGAGACAGCATGAGTTGGTGTGCCCCGAGCATCTTTAACAATGCAGTCCAACGTAACCGGACCGACAATTTTCGGAACCGGCAAGTATTCAACAAATACAACCTGCGCCATTGCAGGCTTGCGAGTTCTTGGATCCATTACCTTAGCAACTAGGACTTGATCTTTAAGAAATTCGGTTTTTGGCATTAGTTGTTTCCTTTGTAGTTGGTTTGAATGCTTTCATGCAATATTTACAATTATCTGTTTTACGTTGAAAGTGAGGTTTACAACCTTGGCAATTAAATAATGGTTTTACTTCAGGCATTTGCTAATCCTTTTAGTTTGTATTTTTTAATAAAAGCATTATGACCTTCCCGGGGTCAAGTTTAATATATCGTCCAGGAATTAATTCACGAAGTTTAATTTCTGGCGCGGCTTTCTGGTACTGCCACGGGGTGGTTCTAAATAACACTTTAACCATTTTGGGGGTAAATCCAACTACCTCAGCAATGTAAGGCATGTCGCTGATTGGAATAGAAATGAAATCCCCGACTGTAACAGTTTCTCCAAATAAGTCCGGAAATTCAGTTGGAATACTCATTAAAGTAATCCTCTGCGTTCTGCTTCTTTAACTGCTTGGTTAAATTCTTTGTAGCACTTGTTACGCGCATCTGTTTCTTTGGTGTAATTGCCTTCTGCGGCTTCAAAATACTGAATTGATCCTTGCAGGCTGTGAAATATTGTTAGCAATTCTTCATCGTCAATTGCTTTTAAGTTTAATGCAGTCGGATCTGATGATGCTGGTGGAGTTGTCATGCGCTCGAGTTGAACGGCGTACTTAGGCATTTTCTTTAAAAGGATTGCTGTTTGTTTAACAGACATTGTGCGTCCTTTTAAAATCTGTTTGGCAAAAGAAGTCAGGATGTTAGCATCAACGCCAGTAAAACCAATGCCGTTGCTTTCATGTGTATCTTCGACATTCTGCTCGTCTGCAGTTTGGTTCTCAAAAATACGGATAACACCCTTAGAAGCCCAGGCAATACTTGTGCCTAATTGCACACGGATGTGGGCGACCTTATCTTTTTTGGTTTTAATGTCTGCGTATTTCACATGTAACTCCTAATTTCTAATTATTAAAGCTATTATATGACAAAAAAGTTAAAAGGTCAACCTTTTTCTGAGGTTATACGTTTTCTTTTACAAGTGAAACGCTAAGTGGTTTTTCGTTGTAAGCATATTCTCCGAAAATTACACCCCGTTTGCTTGCGGCAACATGCGCGTTTTCAAGCACTTCTTCCTTATTTTCACCGGTTACTTCAACGGTCTTGTTTGGGCGAATTGGAAGGTTAAATTTGAAAGTTACGCTGTATAAATGTGGCATTTGCTTGTACTCCAATTGTGGTTTAATTTTTTAGTTCTTA
>QMPN01000580.1 GCA_003648575.1 Bacteroidota bacterium | reverse complement strand
TATGGTCCTGATCCTGGCTCTGGCTGTGGTAGTACTGTATGTATTCCACCGCCTGAGAATTCCCTCCGTGATCGGCTTTCTTATCACGGGTGTGATTACCGGTCCCTCCGGCCTGAACCTAATCAGTAATATTCATGATGTTGAGGTTATTGCAGAAGTAGGCGTTATCCTTTTGCTCTTCACTATTGGAATTGAGTTCTCCCTTAAAAGCCTGCTCAAAATAGGCAGGATACTACTCATTGGCGGTAGCTTCCAGGTGCTGATGACCATTGGTGCTATCACCCTGGTCTCACTAAGGATTGGCAATGCCATTAACGAATCACTATTTATTGGATTCCTTGTCGCACTTAGCAGCACTGCCATCGTTCTCAAACTAATACAGGACAAGGGCGATATAGATGCCCCACATGGCCGGATCTCCCTGGGAGTACTCATCTACCAGGACATTATCATAGTACCTATGATGCTTCTCACACCTCTCCTGGCGGGAAATACAGGTGCCATGGGTTCTTACTGGGAGATCATACTGAAATTTGGCGGTGTTGCCCTGCTGGTATGGCTGGGTACAAAGTACATCATTCCATTTATCCTTCATAAAGTTGCGCGCACACAGAGCCGGGAACTCTTTCTTATCAGCATCATGGTGATCGCTTTTGCTGCTGCATTTTTCACTTTCAGCCTGGGTCTTTCGCTGGCCCTCGGGGCTTTTATCGCAGGATTGCTGATATCAGAGTCGGAATACAGCCAGCAGGCTTTAGGAAATGTTACCCCCTTCCTGGATGTTTTCTCCAGCTTCTTCTTTATTTCGGTCGGGATGCTCCTGGACCTGCAATTTGTATTTGATCATCCTGTAGAGGTGCTGGTGTTCACCACCCTTGTACTAACTATTAAAACAATCATTGCCAGCACAGCAGCCTTTATCCTGGGCTTTCCCCTGCGAACAAGTATCATCGTTGGTTTCACGCTCTCCCAGGTAGGAGAATTCTCATTTATCCTGTCACGTATCGGAGTTTCTGAAGGCTTGCTGTCAGGATCGAACTATCAGCTATTCCTCAGCATATCCGTTATGAGTATGGCAGCCACCCCTTTTGTGATCCTGCTGGCTACCAGATTTGCGAATCTGACCACGAAATGGCCGCTCCCCGATTTCCTGAAGTTTGGACTTATTCCCAGGCCGGAAAGTACAATAGCCAGGATAAAAGACCACCTGGTAATCGTAGGATATGGCATAAATGGAAGAAATGTATCGCGTGCTGCCCGATTTGCAGGTATCCCATACTCCATTATAGATATCAACCCGGACACCGTCAGGAGCGAACGGAACAGGGGTGAGATCATCCACTACGGGGATGCAGGAGAAGAGGAGATCCTTTCCCATGCCAACGTGGAAGAAGCCATGATACTCGTGAGCACCCTTCCAATGGCAGGTGACAGTAAACGCATTATCAGGGCAGCCAGGAAATTAAATCCGCATATCCACATTATTATCAGATCCCGCTTTGTAAGGGATATGAAGGAAATGTTTGAACTGGGTGCCGATGAGGTAATCCCTGAGGAATTTGAAACATCAGTAGAGATCTTTACCCGGGTGATGGCAAAATACATGGTTCCTCATGAAGAGATCGAAAAACTGGTGGCTGAAGTACGAGCCGACGGCTACCAGATGTTCCGCTCACTATCTATTGCCGGAATAGAAAAACAGTCTTTGCCTGTTATCGTACCGGAAGTAGAGATACAAAGCCTGCATGTTTGCCAAAACTCCCAGGCCATTGGGAAAGCTATTGGTGATCTGAAGATCAGCAAGATCGATGGATTGACACTGCTTGCCATCAGCCGCGCAGGCGAAGTCAGGTCGAAACCCGCCCGGCATTTCGTTCTCGAAGAAAATGATATCCTGTTCTTCCTCGGACAAAGCAATAAACTGAATGAGATCATCGATCAGTTTAAGGAAGACGGAAATGATTGTGAGATTAAAGAGTCCGATTGAATGCACCCTGGCATTTTAGGATAGTTCTGAAGAATTCTCCATAATCTAACAAACACCCACTATTCATAACTTTCCTGAAAGAATGGATTATTTGATATTACATCCAATCAGATGTAGTAAAGGAATAGGTGACAGATTCCGTTTGCAGTGAAACTCCGCTTGAAGGTTCCATCAACAGCTTCCAATGATACTCCGTTGCAGGTTCAAGCTCTTTCACGACTTCAGTAAATACAAGTCTGGGGTCTTCGACAAGCTCCTCATCTTGCTTTTTACAGGACAGGAGCAGTATCATACAAATAAGTAGCAGGAAAAATGTTTTGACTAGTTTCCGCCTGAAAATCAGGATAAACGGAAATAAGAGTAAGGAAAAGTACAATGGGTAATGTCCAACATGCTTATCGGATGCGAATTTGATGTTCCTTTCCAGCTTCACATTCCCTTTCTCATCCGAAAGGACTACATGGTATGTACTGCCGGGCAGGCCACTCCATGTCAGGGTGATGGAATCAGAATAAACTATTTCCTCATGTGCAGGAGATATTAAATTAACCCTGGAGAACAGGGGTGGTATATTGAAAGATGCTGAGTCGCCGGATAAAAACTCATCAAACTTGATCAGGAG
>QMPN01000579.1 GCA_003648575.1 Bacteroidota bacterium | reverse complement strand
GGTGCCGGAGGCCTGGCAACCTCACCATTCAGCAAAAAGGAAGATGCATGGCATGGACAATCGAATTCGCTCGTATCTTCATTCCATGATACGGCACAACCCAGGTGGGTGCATTTCAATGATAGTGCCAGCAATCCTCCGTCATCCATACGAACCAGGTACAGGCGGTCACTTCTGAAAGGGGTCACAGAGCCTTTCGAAAAATCATCAAGGCTCCCCAGCACTCTCAGGGCCTTGTTATTATGGCCGCCGGATTTCCTCCCTCCTGATGTAAGAAAAGCAATCACCACCGAAGCCACTTCAAGCAGTGAAACCGAGACCAGTGCGATCCAGAGTATCCTGATGAAATTACGACGAGTCGTTTTCTCAAGACCGGCATTCATATTTTTCTGTTCCACATTCTTCATAAATATTGCATTTCGCTTACCATTGCAATGCCATCCCTTCTCCCCTGAAAAATATACCCGTAAACATCAGTACAATATATGCTATAGTGAGAAAGGTAAATATCCATAATTGCATTTCCGTGCGCCCTGCCTGAAACCTTTTCTTTATAAATAATCCCATTGCAAACAGAAGTATCCCCCAGATTATAAGAGGAATGATCCCGTTGCTGACGACTTCAGGAAGTGCAGGCAGCCATCCCCTGAAATCAATCAGAAACTCCCCGCAAATAACTGCCGCTGTTGTAAGGAAGAATGATGTTACCGCAGCTGTGACAACAATCTTCCTCCCTTTGACAGAATAGAACCATACTCCCGCACTTCGCTTCTCCGGTTTCATATATGGAAAGCTGAAAAACCATAAGGCAACCAGAAATGGTATTCCGAAAACACCGATGCCGGGATGAAAGTGAAGCAATAATTCCTGCACCCCGGAAAAATACCATGGTGCTTTTACCGGGTTGGGGCTGAAGGCAGGGTCGGCCCTATCCAGCAGGGGAGCATTGATAAATACACTTAGTAACAGCACAAATGCCATCAATGCCAGCCCGACAGCAACCTCCCTTTCGAGCAGATGAGGTATGGCAGGGATCATTTCATTCCCTTTCTTGCTTTTTGAAGCAGGTACGATCACACCACCGGCCCTGCGTACTTTCCAGAAATGGAATACAAGCAATATCAGCAATGCTAATGGCAATACACCTGTATGCAGGTTATAGAAGATAAGCAAAGTAGGGCCGCTCACCTCCTCTCCTCCCCTGATCGCCCGCTGTAACCATCCACCGATCACGGGAACATATTCGAGCATATTTGTGCTGACCGTGACTGCCCAGTATGAAAGCTGGTCCCAGGGAAGCAGGTATCCGGTGAAATTAAGCAGGATGACGATCACCAGCAGGATCAGGCCAATGACCCAGTTGAAGCGACGCGGAGGATAATAGGCCTGGGTATAGAATACACGCAGCAAATGCAGAAACACAATTACCACTATCAGCATGCCACTCCAGTGGTGTATATTCCTGACCAGGTTGCCAAAGACCACTTCTTGTTTGATAAACAGTATTGAATCATAAGCCCCAACGGGTGTTGGTTCATATACAAAACGAAGCAAAATGCCGGTAATGGCCTGCATAACAAAAAGCAACAATGCCATCCCTCCCAGCCCGAAGGTTCTGCGGTAGTCAATGGAAGACGCCCTGACTTTCTCAGGATGTACCAGAAGGACAATGCTATGCATAAAAGAAAGCCTGCTTTTCATTTTCAAATCAAAAGAAAGAAAATAATGAATGTATAAAGATATGAAAATTCATGGAGCAGCCAACGGGGGGATATGGAAAAATCACATGTAAATTTCATCTCTGGTTTTTAGGATTTCGGGGGGATTATTCTTATTTTCGTATTGCATAATTCTATACACGAAATAAAAACCTTTAATTAACCAATTACATCTCATGCCATGAAAAACACAAAAACAATCATCAGCCTGATCATTTTCAGCATATTTCTTATTTCCACAGCTGATGCACAGAAGATTTCCATTGAAGAGGGTGATCTCGAATTCTTTAAAGAAGTAAGTGAGCTCAACATCGAATATGACTTCAGCGATTATGGTGTAGGAAAGTTCAAGACCGAAGAAGCCTACATCGAAGATAAGAAAGCAGATTACAATAAGGATGAGCCCGGCAAAGGCGACCTGTGGGAAGAAGAATGGCATGCCGACAAGGAAAATACGTATCAGCCAAAGTTTGAACAACTATTCAATCTTATTATGCTGAGTGAAGGCGTCGGAATAGTTGCCGGTGCATACACCAATGCCGATTACACCCTGATACTGAAAACCACTTTTATGGAGCCCGGTTATAATATCGGTATTTCGCGCAAGGATGCATCCATCAATGTGGAAATGACCTTCATCAAGACTGATGATCCGGAAAATCCTCTTGCTGTCGTCACTATGGTTAAGGTTCCCGGCCGCGGAGGCATGGGAGGCGATTTCGACACTGAATACCGTATTGGCGAAGCTTATGCCAAGGCAGGCAAGGAGTTGGCGCAATATGTATAGAAGAAAGTTCTTAAATGATAGCAGAAATCTGAAATCTGAAATCTGAAATCTGAAGTCAGAAATCAGAATGCAGAAATGGGGCATATGCTTTTATGCTCTTTACTCTGGTATTT
>QMPN01000578.1 GCA_003648575.1 Bacteroidota bacterium | reverse complement strand
CAGCTGGAGCGTGTGATTGGACAGGGTATGGAGGAAGGGTAGATACAGTAGAAGCATCTGTTCCATTCATAGGTGTTTCTTCTGCTGCTGGATCTTATAATTGGACTGGTTATGCTGGTAATATTTCAGCTGGATTATCGCTACTAGGTTTAGCATCTGATTACGATTGGACGGGATATGCCGGCGATGCCAAGTTTGGATTATCTGTAGTTGGATTACATACTGACTATGATTGGGCGGGTTATGCAGGAGATGTAGACACAGGATCACCTTCTTTTATAGGAGTTGGTGAAACAGGATATTATGATTGGACAGGCTACGCTGGAGATCTACTATACGGACAATCTTTAGTTGGCCAATCAAGCAATTATGATATATCTGGATATGCTGGATTATTAGAGTCTGGCTTAGAACTAACACAAGGTTCATTTGATGTATATGAATGGACAGGCTACGCGGGTGTTTTATCTACTGCGATTGTATATAGAGGCCAGACAGGTTATTATGACACAACTGGATACGCAGGAATATTAGAAGCTGGCGTTACTGTAATTTGGAAGGAGCAATGCCCTTCTACTGATAGCTGGTCGGAGGAATCTAAAAATTCTGACTCTTGGGAACTTCAAGCAATATCAGTTACTGAAACTGAAAAATGTGAATAGGATTGTAAAATGGGATTAGAAACTGGAACATATATTGATAGCCTTGATCCAACCTGGCCAACTACTGGAGATCCAGTTAGCCAAGGTGATGATCATCTTAAGATTCTAAAAAGCACTATTAAGAACACACTTCCTAATTTATCAGGTGCTGTAACCCCAACCCATACAGAGTTGAATTTCGTCGATGGCGTAACGAGTGCTATTCAAACGCAGATTAATGCTGTACAGGCTGACGTCGACTCAAATGAAGCTGCTGCTGATCTAGGAATCTGCCCGATTGGCGGCATCATAATGTATAACGGAGCCTTCTCTGCTATACCTGCGAATTGGCAAATCTGCGACGGAACTGGAATAACCCCTGATTTGACTGATCAATTTATATACGGAACGAATACAGAGGGCGAGCTATTGGATTCAGGTGGCTCTGCTGATATAGGAGTTATTACCCATACTCATCCGAATGCTGGTAGTCACCAGCACGGCGCAGCAGGAGGACATTCACATACTGTTGCTCTTCATACTGGTAACGGATCACAAGCTAATTATGCATCGTCTACCATTCCAACAAGTACAGATGGCAGCAAAACCACAAGTGCGGTTGGTAATCACCAACACGCTGCCACAGGTGATCACGGCCACGCCGCTCCTGCTGGCGCTGTAAGCGGTACTGGAGCGAATATTCCTCCTTATATCAAACTCGCATTTATTCAACGGATAACATAAAATGGCTACTTATAAAATAGAAGTTATCCATCAAACTTTTGAAAGGCTTCTGGGTAGTGAAATTACTATTCCTGATCTCGAAAAAGAATTAGATAAACAAGATTGGATTCCCCAAGACGATCAAATGATCGTTACTTCAAAGACTGAAAGATCATTGCCAAGCTCTAATGAGTATGGCAGATTTATAGAGTTTGATAATCAAATTTATCGAACTACTGCTGGTAACGGAAAATTTGCTAGACCTCTTACACCAGAAGAAATCGCACAGTGCTTCTAGGATAATATTATGCCTGAATCATTAATTTTAAATAATATTGGCAATAGCGGATTGGCATCTGATCCAATGCCATGGACTCTGCCCCCTGAGTTTATTACGTATGGCAGAAACTTCCGCGTGTCCTCTGGCGCTATAGTTCCAAAGGGTGGTGTGCAAGAGTTCTCTACTGCTCCTGCTAGTTGGTTTCCAGCTCATGTATTTCACATAGGATCATTAGGAAATAACTATTGGATAGTAGCAGGAAGAACCAAGGTCTATGTTGTAGTTGGTGCCGTCTGGCATGACATCACAAGCGCAGCGGGATACGGAACACTTAACGCAAATGATGAGCTGCTATGGACAACTTGTGCTCTTGGTGAAATCCCAATTCTTAATAATCCTCAGGCTCATCCTGAATATTGGTCTCCCCAGCAAACCACACAAATTCTTCAGCCTCTGTTATTTGATGCTACAAATACCTGGTTGGCAAAGACATATTCAGCTAAAGTTTTTAGGTCTCACAAAAACTTTCTATTTGCTTTGAATCTAACAGAAGGATCAACTGAATTTCCTGATTCATTCCGTTGGTCTCATCCTGCTGATGTTAATGGATTGCCAGCAACCTGGGATGAGACTGATGAGGCTTTCCTCGCGGGAAAGGCATCACTAGGCGGCAATTATGGAGATATAATTGATGGTGCATCACTAAGGGATTCATTTCCTATATATTCAGAATCTGGTATCAATATTCTTGATTATACAAATGATGAATACGTCTGGAGACGCAGGGAATTATCTTCTACAATAGGTCTTCTTACCACTAATTGTGTGGTTGAGATCAAAGGCACACACTTTCTATTAGGTGATAGTGACGTCGTCACGAATGATGGAAATCAAATAAATTCAATAGCTCACAATAGAATAAGAAAAGATTTATTTACCAAAATAGATACTGATAATTTTAATAGATGTTATGTTG
>QMPN01000577.1 GCA_003648575.1 Bacteroidota bacterium | reverse complement strand
GGGTCTAGGAGAGAATTAATGACTATTAATAATGCTACAAATAGTAATGTTTCTTATACTGGTTTAGTAGAGAAATACATTGGTACTGCCTACGATACAGTTAAAGTTGTAGCAGATAATATTGCAAATGTGGCTCTTGTAGGCTCCAATATTGATGATATATTAGCTGTTGCTGATATTCCTGGTATTGAGAATATTGAGCAGCTAGCTAATGATGCTATTGCTGCTGCTGCAGAAGCAGATATCTCTGCAACGAGTGCAAATGCTGCTGCAGATAGTATGAATGCTATCCATTTAGGTGGTTTTCTAGTATCACCAATTGTAGATAATAATGGTAATCCTCTAGTAGCAGGTACTACTTATACTGATCTTAATATTGATCCAGTTGGGATGAAGCAATGGAATGGTACTACATGGCTTATTACATATTCTACCAGTGCTTTTATTAAGAATATTAGTGATACTCCTCCTGTAGGACCTACTCCAGGTACTCAATGGACTGACTCTACTACTATGAAGGACTATACCTTTTATGATGATGGTGATAGTCAGCAATGGATTAGAGTGAATTAATGGATACTACTATCCAAAAATATGATGCTATTTTTGATCCAGGATCTGAGATAGATTACGGTAGGAATTGGGGAGATTCTTCTGATGGTGATGCTGGTTGGTTACAGGAAGGAGAAACAATAGTTACATCCTCATGGGAAATATTAGCTGATAAAGAAAAACTTCCTACTTTAATTGAGAGTACTCAAGGTCATGGTATTGACGCTACTAGTAAGATTACTTTTATATTTCTTATAGGTGGTACTGAAGGAATTCAGTACAGATTAACCAATAAAATTACTACTATTACCACTACTGGTTTCTCTAGAACAGAAAAGAGAACTGGTATTATTTATTGTTGTAGAAAATGAGTATTGTCTTCTTACATGAGCTCGGTGTTAATCCAATTGCCTATATTGGTGCTGGAGAAGATGCAGAGGTTATTATAGATGATGTTATTGCTAAAGCATGTGGTAGGTACTTACATAGTAAAGTAGAGAACACTCAATTGAGTACTTTGCATGAAAAGAGCTACTTAGATACTATTTGTTATTAATCAGGTTTAATAATGACTATCATTAAAAACAGAGTAAAAGTTACTGCAATTGGTACAGCTGCCAATGTTAATTTTCTATTGGGATCTGCAGTAGACTCCTTTACGTCTTTTCCAAGTGGAGAGGTAAGGTATGTAGCTGTATCTATTGACACTGATAAATGGCAGGTAGGACTTGGTACTGTTACTGGTAGTCTTCTTTCTAGAGGGGTTGTAGAAGAGAACTCTAGTGGTACAACAGAACAAATAGACTTTCTAGATGAAAATCTAGAAATAGGTCAGGTACTTACTGCAGAGTTTATGAACTCTATTACTGATAAGTTAGATAATATTGAAGAAGGAGCTACAGTTGACTTAACTGGTGCAGAAATTAAAGTATTATATGAAGCAGAGGATGATACAAATGCTTTTGATGATACTTATAAAGCAAAAATAGATAATATAGAAAGCAATGCTACTGCAGACCAGATAGCTTCAGAAGTTCCTGTAACTCCTACAGCTTCACTTTTATCTTCTGATGTACAAAATGCTTTAGAAGAACTTGATGGAGAAATACTTAATCATAGCCAGAATGCCAGTACTATTGTTTATGATCCTGTTGATGACCCTATAACTACTGAAGTAGATGCTCAATCTGTATTACTTGAGAATTCTGTCAATACAGTTGACAGACTCAATGCAGGTACAGGATTACTCTCAGGTGGTAAATTATATGGTTCTATTAGTACAGATGTATTCCATATAGGTGCTGGTACAGGTATATATGTTGATACTTATACTGATCCAGTAGTAAATGCAGTACCTTCCCACGTAGCATGGAATGATGTGCTCGATATTTCTATTTTTCCTGAAGCAGCTGGATTAAGTGTAGCTAGAATAAATATTTTACTTCAACAGAATGTAGAGACTATCACTGTAATAAAAGTTGCTGGTACGCTTACAGCTAGTCAGTTTAAAAATCATATCTATTTAGGTGCAATTGCAATTTCTAGTGATGCTATTACTGGTTTCACTAATATGCCAATGATTGCAAAGCAAACTGAGAACAATACTAATGAGTTAATGATTAAAAGTAGAGGAGTAAAAGGGGGTAGCATAGAAGCAGTGACAGGTGCTCTCAGTATTTGGCAAGAAGCAGGTTCAGTATATGCACCTGGAATAAATTGGCAGGATACTAATCATCAAGATGCTAATAATTACTCTTTTGCTGCTAAAGGCAGTGCAATAGATGCTTTATTGTTTGATACGATATTACAAGGAGGCTCCCTTGTTTATACGGATTTGGTACTTATTCCTAAAGAGTATGATCTAAGTGATGTAGCAACTACATTACCTGCTACAAAGGCAACTATACATAGGTTATATGTTACTGGTTTAGCTCCAGCTCAAAGGAAATACTTCTTATTGTTAGGTCAGACTCTATATGACGATGCACCAACAGCTAAAGAAGCTTTAGCTAGTGATACTGCTGTATTGCCTGCAGAAGCAGATAATATGAATTTAATTGCATTTGTT
>QMPN01000576.1 GCA_003648575.1 Bacteroidota bacterium | reverse complement strand
TGCACGAAGCAACCAGTAGCCAGTGACCAGCAACCAGAAGCTTATTTAAAGATCTTTACTATAAGAGCGATGAGTAATAGAAGTGCAACAAGCCCACTTAAAACAAATGCCCAGTAGTTCATTACCCGGGATTCAACATGCATTTCATAGTCTTCAAAAAAGAAACTCATCGTTCCCATTTCCCAGCTTACAGTATTGCCATGCATCACCGTGGAGTTGGTTTCGGTGATCAATCCCGGCATCTCCACCTCAAGCGTGTATTCGTTTCCAAAGAATACTTTGTCCGCATAGTCATCCTTTATCTCAAGCTCCTCAAAAATTGAAGGTTCGATATTATGAAGGCGAGCCAATTCCGAATTCCCTGTCCATGTGATAAGAGCATCAATTGAATTTTCATATTTTTCGTTAGACCAGCTTATAGCATTTGCTGCAATACTGTCTTTGTACATTGCCGGGTCAATATTATTAAGATTAGGATCATTGAGCTGACGGAGTCCCTTCTTCAATGCGTCAATAATTTCAACAACAAGAACATGTTTATAATAGTTGTCTAAGCTAACATAGGCACTGTCGCTACGGATACTATCCTTCTTGTTCAGGGCTGCCTTTACTCCTGAAATCCACAGCAAATCTTCCTCATTAATATTTCCATGGTAATCTTCACTAAATGGGTTTGCTGCTTTGTACACCTGGTGATACGTAATGAATGAGTAGAAGAACATAAACCTTTTTGAAATCTCTACATCCCGTTGAATTTGGCTTTTCCAGCTGGTATCATTATGTATCTCTGCATTTAGCAAATCATCGCTTTTGTAAGATTTGGTGTATGAGCAGATATATTTTGTTGAATCTGAGGTGTCGCTGTAAAATTCCCGCACCCAGCTACTGTCAACCGGATATGGCAAATTACGTTTAATTACATCAGCTGAATCTCCCTTCACGGTAATGATTCTTGTAAAAGATCCATCGTTATTAATTATTGTTTTGACATTGATTTCGCGGCAGCTGCTCAGGATAAATCCCATCATCAGCAGCATATAGATTAGGTTTCTTGTTTTCATGGCATTCTTGTTTTAAATGTTATTGGCCATTGAGTTTATTTTTTCAAACAGCTCCCTCTTATTTGTCTTGATATGATTGAAACTCCTGAGTGTCCTTATTTCCCATGAGTTGAGCGTGTTCAGGTTTTTTCTGCTAAATTTAGCCTCTGGTACATTCTGATATTGTGTTTCCAGGCGATTGATCTTATCAAGCACCAGGTACTGCTCGGTACCAAAAACAGCGAATAAAATAATGGCTGCCGCAGAAAGTGCCCGACGAAGATGAATGCTTTTAAAAATGCTTACAGGGGTGATTTTTTTTGTGGTCTCCGGTGCCTTGTCAGCATCGGGCAGCCCATTCATGATATCATCGGTCAGGTCTGCTGGATCTTTTAACACGGGTTCGAAATCAGCAATGCGTTTCACAACATCTCCCGCACTTTTTTGATTTGTGAAATGCAAATTGCAATCGTGGCAGGATGCGAGGTGTTGCCTGGTTTCCGCATCTAATTCTGCGAGACCTTTGTAGAAATACTGATCAATATTCTGTATTACAATTTCACACTTCATGATAACTTCCTTTCAAATGATAAGATGGGTGCAAGCCTGTCCCTGACGGCTTTCCTGGCGTGGTAGAGGTTGCTTTTTATGGCATCTTCTGTCATCCCGGTAATTTCCTGTACCTCCTGAGAAGAAAACTCCTGCAGGTCACGTAAGCTAAATACCAATTGCTGTTTTTCGGGAAGCCCACAGCTAATGAAGCGGATCAATTCACCAGCCTCCTGATTTTCTAAAATGATATCTGCACCGGATTCTCCGGTTTCCAGCTTCCCGGGGTGTAGCTTTTCCAGGCTTATGCCGGAGCGGCGCTTTATAGCCCTCAGGCTGTCAATGGCTCTATTGCTTACGATCCTGTACATCCAGCTTGTAAATTTTTCATTTTCATTATATGTGTCAATCTTTTCCCATATCCTGATGAAGCTATCCTGAACTACATCCCTGGCTTCGTTTTCATCACCCAGCATACGAAATGCGAGCCTGAATGCAGTTTGCTGATATTTTTCCACCAACATCCTGAATGCATTTTTATCTCCTTTTTGTATTTGCTTTATTATTTCTTGCAAAACGAATGGCATAAAAAATGTTGTTCAATATATAATACGAACGAAATATAGAAATGTAAAATTTTGACTTAATTGAAACGCACCTGATTATCCCAGATCACAAATGCGCTGCAGGTCCTCAAGGTTGTTGAGGGTAATGATCTTTCCATTTAGTTCGATAAGCCCGTCCTCCTGGAACTTCTTCAGGATCCTGATCACATTTTCGGTCGACATGCCTGCCAGCTCGGCAAGTTCTTTGCGCGTAAGGTCCAGCTCAAACTTATCAGCTTTGAACACCCTTTCAGATAAACACAATAATAGGTTGGCAAGCCTGCCGTATGATTGACGGTGGGTGAGGCAGAAGAAACGGTTATTGATCTGGTTGCTATTCTCTCCCAGGATGCTGATTACCCTGGATGCAAAAAGTCCGTTTTCCCTTATCAACTGCTTGAAGGTGGAAATATCAATCAGTTTGGCG
>QMPN01000575.1 GCA_003648575.1 Bacteroidota bacterium | reverse complement strand
TCCGGGTCGAACCAAAACTCGTTTTTACCGGTGAAGAATGCCGTACCCGTCACCTCCGGTATGACAGCATCATGAGGCCCGTATTTCAAGATTTCTTTGACCTCTACATCCATGGTGGTGCCGAGGATGCTTTCTATGGTAAGTTTTTCGCCAATTTTCAGTTCTCCTTTTGCATGGTGCAGTGCAGCCCTGGCGCTCACGCCTGTACCTGTTGCCGAACGGTCGACTTCGCCATCGGCAAAGATGCATACATTCCTGCTGTGATGGGATGGATCCAGTGCTTTGCCCGTGAATATCGTTCCATATAGAAAGCTCAGCTCCTCCTCAAAGGGATGCCTGATTTCAAAGCGATCCATCACAGCATGCTTGATCTTCCTGCCTGCATCAATAAGCTGATAATAGTTGGATTCATCGAGTTTTAACCCCAGGGGCCCTGCCTCACAAATGGCATAAAAAGCTCCTCCGTAGGCTACATCAAATTTAACTTTCCCCAATCCTTCCACTTCCACAAATTCATCCTTGTGCAAGAGGAAGGAGGGCACATTCAGAAAAGAAACTTTCTTAACACGGTCGCCTGAACGTAATGCCTTTGCGGTGATCAATCCCGGCGGGGCATCGATCTTTATTACGGGCTCATCACCATCTTTAGTGACAATACCGGACTCCAGCACATATTTCGTGAGGGCTATGATGGCATGGCCGCACATGGTGGAGTATCCTTCATTATGTAGGAAAAAGGTTCCGAAGTCACTGCCCTTATTTACCGCTTCCGTGATGATGGCACCATACATATCGGCATGGCCGCGGGGTTCCCACATGGTGCCTGTGCGGATATGGTCGAGGTGGTCGCGGAAATATCGTCTCTTTTTAAGAATTGTGCTGCCGGGGATCTCCGGCAATCCATCAATGAAGATCCTCAGCGGCTCCCCGCCCGTATGCATGTCGATGGTCGTGATCTTCGACCAGCCCGGCTTAATTTTGATCATAATATTGATCTATGTATTCCTGCCTGAGTTCAATGGTTTTTATCAGCTTGATATCTTCCGCAGAGGTTCCGATCAGAATCCTGTATTTGCCCGGATCGATGGCCCGGCTGCTGCTTTCAGCATCATAGTATTCAAATGAGCTGTAAGGCACCTTTATAGCTACCGTTTTCTTCTGCCCGGGAAAGAGAGTAACCATTTTAAAGGCTTTAAGATCCTTTTCAGCTACCCCCGCATCACTTTCAGGATTCCGGACATAAAGCTGCAGAGTTTCCGTGCCTGCCCTGTCACCCACATTGCGGATCTCGACGGTGGCTGTCCATCCGCTGCCGTCACGGCTTCGATTCATCATCAGCTTGCCGATACCAAAAGTAGTATATGACAGGCCATGGCCAAAGGGAAAGCGAGCATCGAAATTCTGGTTTTCATTCATGGCCCAGGTAAAAGGCAGTTTTCCATCCGGGTTAATCTGTCCGAACAATACTTCTGCGATCACAGTACCGCTCTCCTGTTTCGGTGTCCATGCCTGAATGATGGATGGGATGTCGAAGGCCCATTCTTCAATGTCGACAGCATAATCAGTTTGCAATACCACAATTGTATTTGGGTTGGCCTCATAGACTGCTCTTATCAATTCTGATTGAACAGGAATGATGTATTTTGCTTCTACACTGCCATTACCATTATATATGAGCGGTTGTCCGACCAAAACGACAGCAATATCAGCCCTCCGGGCTTTTTCAACAGCATCCCTGACCAGGAACTCCTTCAAATAGTCAAACCCGAACTTGATCAAGGCATGTCCTCCATCAGAAAAATAATCTATCTGGAGGTTATATGACTTTCCTTTTTCAATATTCATCCAGGCTGAATCCATCCTTACCGGCCCAGTTTCCCAGGCATCAATAATGAGTTTGCCGTCAAGGTACAATCTGCAACCGTCGTTATGTATCAGCTTTACCTTCACGGGGCCATGCGTAGGGATGAGGGTCGCATCCCATTGCACTGAAAAAGTTGTTGAGTCCAACTTTTTATAAGGAATAGAAGTCCCCCAGTTAAAATCGATGTATTTATCAGTTGTAAATTTCGCCGGGCTGCCGGCCGCCTTTTGATTATTATAGTACTTTGCAGAAAAACCATTTACTCCCTGTCCGATATAAACTATAGATGAGTCCAAAGGTTTTACATCGTTTATCATGTTAACTCCACTGGCTGTATACAGGAAGATGCTGTCGCCAAAATTGTTTATGATCTCTCCGGAAGTTGCACCGATCAGTACAATGGAGTTGATCTGATTGGCATCGAGTGGGAGCAGGCCACCGTGGTTTTTTAACAGTACAAGCTCTCCGGTAGCATCTATGAATTCAAATACAGTTTCATCTGTGACAGCTGTAAATATACCATCATTAGTATCATTGTGTTGCAAGCCGATATCCTGTGAATAAACCAGGCATGGAAATAAAAGGAAGAATACAGGGATGCAATGCGCAAAAAGTTTCATCATATCGTATTTACTTATCCGGGCGTAGTTAAAACGCATTTTCCGCCATAAAATTACAGTTTTTGTGTGAGAGAAAGTAATAAAAGAACTTGTTAAGTTTGTCCTGTCTACTTTTGATAATAGAGTTTCTTCTCATTGG
>QMPN01000574.1 GCA_003648575.1 Bacteroidota bacterium | reverse complement strand
TATAAATATACGACATCCTGACCCGAAAGTCAAAAAAGTGTTGGGTGTTGAGGGTTGGATTAGTTTTGAATTTTAAGTTTTGAGTTTTGAATTCAGTCATTAATCAAAACTCACCATTCTTCAATTTCAATCTTCACTAATCATTAATCAATAGGATCTCATCACTCTAAAAGTCTTTTGTAGTTTAACTAAATGATACACTCAAAATGGACAATGTAGAATTGACGATGAAAAACCCGGAACCCGGTATCTTGTACCCGGCACCTATTCAGTATGTCATAATACCTTGTACCTGATATGAGAAAATATGAAGATTCCTCCTCCCGTCGGAATCAATTCCACTAAGACTTCGGGCTTCGCCCTCAGTCAGTGTCATTGACCCGGAACACCCACGCATACTTACATGCCGGTGTGATCTGTAGTTTATTGGGTACGTGAAGCATAAAGCCTTCACCATTTTGTTCCCAGTTAATAAAACCATCGAGACCTACCGCCGTGATCTTAGCACCATCCGGTGGCGACCAGCCGGTCATGCTGATGACGGGGGGCGGGGCGTCTTCGTTTTCGGATCCCAGGTAGATGATAAATACGCTGCCATCTTTTCCTTCGGTGAGGCATACATTGCCTTCTTTATATGGTGCAAGGGGACGGCTTCCATAAATGGCTTCATTGTTTACCTCCATCCAGTCGCCGATCTCCGCCAGGAGCTCATAGGCGCCATCATGCCAGCTGCCATCGGGGCCGGGGGCAATATTAAAGAGGAGGTTTCCGCCTTTAGAAACGATATCGACCAACAGGTGTATCGCATCGCGACCGGATTTATAATGTGCATCGGGTACCCACGACCAACCACCACCGGCAATAATGCAGGACTCCCACGGATAGGGAAGCATTTTTTCAGGCACCCGGTTCTCGGGGGTCAGGTAGTTCTGGTTGGGACCCGGAACGGCGCGGTCGACAACGATCAGGCCCGGCTGCTTTTCACGCGCTTTGAGCTTGAGTTCTCCCATGCGGATATCCTGGTTCTGAAAATGGATAAACTTATATCCCGGGTCGTTGACCCTTTTGCGCAAATCCTCATCACTCATTGGGGCGACCCAACCACCATCCAGCCAGAGAATATCCATCTTCCCGTAATCTGTCATGAGTTCCATGATCTGGTTATGGGTAAACTGTACATAGTCCTCCCAGCGTTCAGGATATTTCTTGATATCGTAATTCACATTCCTGTCGGGGGTAGCAAAATTCGGCCACCAGTAGTCTTCATTATGCCAGTCGGGTTTTGAAAAATAAGCTCCCGCCCACATGCCTTCATCCCTGAAAGCATCGAATATCTCAAGGGCTACATTAGCCTTTTCGTTTTTGCTGAAAGGACAGTCAGGGTCAGTAATCTTATAGTCGGTGTATTTACTGTCGAACATGCAGAAGCCGTCGTGATGCTTGGTGGTGAATACAACATATTTCATGCCGGCATCTTTTGCCGCTGAAGCCCATTTCTGGGGATCAAAATTTGTCGGGTTGAATGTTGTTTTCAGGTTCTCATATTCCTTTTTGTACTCCGTATAATTATCGTTTTTACGCCTGCACCAGCCTTCATCCTCGGCGCATATCGACCAGGATTCCACTATACCCCACTGGCTATAGGCACCCCAGTGCATCAGCAAACCGAACTTCATGTCCTGCCATTGATCGAGTTTCTCAAGCACCAGGGGATCAGATTCCGGATAGTATTTCTGTTCTCCATGCTGTGCAGAAACATGGCAAAGGGCAAAGGGCAAAAGTAAAAAGGCACATGTAAATAATAAAAAAATAGATTTTCTCATATGAATTAGTTTACTCGCTAAGCTCAATTTCTCCGTCGAGAAGTATAGAAATGACGCTTACCTGCGGATCAAGGACATCTTCCGGCAGATCTATATAGAGTATACCTGGAGTTGCGCTCCAGTACTGTTTCATTTTAATGTCGTAATTGAGCTTGGTCCCATTTCCAACTACCCAGATGCGGTTAACTTTGTTTTTTAATCCCTTGAGCATGATGGGACCATTTGGCTTTCCATCCACAAAAAGGTATAAGGTTTTTTTGTCGCCGGAGAGGGCGGAGGGCCCATAAAAATATTCCGGTGATATACCGGCTGAGGTACCATAGATCGCTTCGGCATGCTTGTTTGTCCAGCGTCCCAGTTCTTTCAAAATTTCCTGCTGTTCTTCCGGAATTGATCCATCCGCTTTCGGCCCGATATCGAGCAAGAGGTTCCCTCCCATGCTGATGCAGTCCACAAATATCCTGATGATCTGGTTGGGGCTTTTGTAGTTTTTGTCGTTATGCTGATAGCCCCAGGAGTCATTCATGGTCATACAGAGTTCCCAATATTCGGCTTCGGGCTTTCTTATTGGAAGACCCTGCTCAGGGGTTGCATAATCGCCGTATCCCTGCAGGCGTGAGTTCATGATCGCATCCGGATTATGAGACAGTATGCTTGACCTGATGAGGGATGCCTGCCACTTTTCAGCACTCTGCTCCCAATCGCCATCGAACCACCAGAGGTCAGGATCATAGCTCTCCAGTATCTCATTGATCTGGCAAAAGTTGAATTCAACGAAATTATTCCAGCGTAGTGAATCGT
>QMPN01000573.1 GCA_003648575.1 Bacteroidota bacterium | reverse complement strand
CTGCTCTTCCTTGTGTCCGGAATGTCGACAGGTGCAGCAGTGATCATGTGGATGTCGAAAGACCACAGGGAGAGAAAGATCATGAGCATGATCGACCTGGTATTGATCATCGTTGAGATGTTTTTTATTACCCACCTGTTTATGGGTTTCATGGCCAGTACAGCCGTGCAGATCGAAGCAGCCGAACTGTTCCTTGGTGGAGAATTTACCGTTTCTTTCTGGGTGTTTGTAGTGATCCTCGGCCTTATATTCCCTGCTATTCTGGAAATACTGGAGCTGCGCGGGTATAAGATCCCTGTTGCAGTCCCTGCCCTGCTCATCTTATTTGGCGGCCTGGCTTTCAGGGTCATCATGGTTGAAGCCGGACAGCTCACGCGATACCTGTATTAATTTTGTTCATTCAATATACTTTTATAACATGACCAATTCAAATATCATTGACAGAAGCAAAAGATATACAAATCCATACTTGAGTGGATTCCTGCTTGGTATGGTGCTTCTTGCGACCTTTTATATCACCGGCCGCGGGCTTGGCGCCAGCGGGGCTATTAAATCTACCGTAGTGGCGACGGTGGCGACGGTCTCAGAAAGCCATGCAGCAGGCTCAGATTATTACAGCAAGTTCATCAGTGACGACAGCCATCCAATGAACAACTGGCTTGTATTTCAGGTGCTCGGAGTTCTTGCCGGTGCCTTTCTTTCAGGGGCGCTTGCCGGCAGGTTAAAGCTAAAGGTGGAGCATTCTCCAAAGATCACCTCCAGGACACGCCTGATCATGGCCGGTATCGGAGGCCTGTTATTCGGGATCGGATCTCAGCTTGGAAGGGGATGCACCAGTGGTACTGCCCTCAGTGGGATGGCATCAATGGCGCTGGCCGGATTTATAGCCTTGCTGACCATCTTTGGCGGCGGTTACCTTTTTGCATACTTTTTCAGGAAATTTTGGATATAAACAACTAATAGAAATAAAGATATGACTGGACCATTAATACCCATGGGCATAATCGGACAAGGCTGGGACCTTGTGATCGCCCTATTGATCGGAATGGCCTTTGGATATGTACTTGAATCAGCAGGATTCTCATCTTCCAGGAAGCTCGCAGGTGTTTTCTACGGCTATGATTTTACCGTCTTACGTGTGTTCTTTACCGCAGCGATCACTGCCATGGTGGGATTGCTGTATTTCGGCTATATGGGATGGATCGACCTGTCCATGATCTATGTGAATCCAACATTTCTGATCGCCGCTATAGTTGGCGGACTCATCATGGGCCTGGGGTTTATTGCCGGTGGATATTGCCCCGGCACGAGCATGTGCGGCGTTGCCATCGGCAAGATCGATGCGATGGTATTCACCGGAGGCATGTTTGTTGGGATCCTTATCTTTTCGGAAGCATTCCCACTCATACAAGGCATATATGAAAGTCATAGCCTGGGTGCTGTTAAGGTTAACGAAGTATTGGGACTCTCCACAGGTACTTTTGCACTCTTACTGATCATTGTTGCACTTCTGGCATTTATCATCACCCGTATCGTAGAAAATAAAGTTAAAAAAGTAGAATATTAATCATACTTACCATGAAGAAAGCATATTACATAATGGCTGTTTTTCTATTGTTGCTTGGCATAGGACTGGTAATCTTGCCTGATCGTGAGCACTACGACGAAGCTTCGCCCAGGGAATTGCTCAGCGACCTGAGAAACCCGTCACGCTTTATTTCCACCGATAAGGTGGCAGAGATGATCATTGACCAGGATCCCACATTACTCCTGGTGGATGTACGTGACATGTATGATTTCCTGGACTATTCGCTGCCGGGAGCACACGGCATACCACTGGAAGAGATCCTGATGTACAACTGGGTCGACTCACTCTCCTACGACCGGAGCAAGATAGTGCTCTTTTCAAACAGCGACATCCTGGCCGACCAGGCATGGATATTGCTAAAACGAGAAAACCATAACAATATCCATATAATGAAAGGAGGATTGAACTGTTGGTTTGAGACCATCATCCAACCCTCTCCCCCTGCTGAAACAGATGCAGATGAAGAGATCGACCTCTATCAGTTCAGGAAAGGAGCATCAATTTATTTCCTGGGAGGAGCCGCCCCTGTTGAGCAGGAAACAGGAAGTCAGACTGTTATAGTAAAAAGAAAAAACAAAACAAAAGTTGTAGAAGGAGGTTGTTAAACCTCAATAAACACTAACAATTATGGAATTTAAACACCCTAACCGGTCATTTGTAGCTTTCGTAGTTATTTTCATATTGGTAATTGTAATAGGACTACTCACAATTAACAAGCCTGACCTTAAATATCAGCGAACAACTGATGAGACACTGGTACACCTCATTCTGAATGAGGATGAGTTATATCCGGAAGATCTGGTGGGTATTATCGAAATGGAAGAGCCCGGCTATGCCATCATCGACCTTAGAAGCCCGTATGAGTTCATTAAGGGACATATCAGAGGTGCGGTGAACATACCCACCAACAGCCTCCTCGACAAGGAAAACCTGAAAGAATTTAAACGCTATGCTTCAGATTCCGTTACAGTGATATTGTATGGCCAGACCCAGCTGGAAGCAAATGGTCCGTGGATGATCCTGAAGCAGATGGGAT
>QMPN01000572.1 GCA_003648575.1 Bacteroidota bacterium | reverse complement strand
TAAAGTGAACTAAAGTTTGAAGTTAACCAGCAACCAGCAACCAGCAGCCAGCATCCAGTAACCAGCATCCAGTATCTTTTCCCTATCTTTGAATCTTCCTACAAAATTTCTAACCAAAAACCATTAACATGAAATCTCTACTCTCAGCACTAAGCAGCACTCTCTTTGCATTGGTAATAATGATGTTTTTATTTGCATCGCCTGATGCCTTTGCACAGAAAAAGAAGAAATCTGATGAAAAGAACGATACCATCACCTCCGGCCAGGTGAGCGGACTCAAATGGAGGAGCATAGGCCCGGCTTTTACTTCCGGACGTATTGCCGACTTCGCCGTGAATCCCTGTAACCCCAGTGAATATTACGTCGCTGTGGCTTCGGGGCATATATGGAAAACAGTGAATAACGGAACTACCTTTTCCCCGATATTCGATAATTACGGGGCATATTCGATCGGCTGCCTGGCGATGGACCCGAATAACCATAATGTGGTTTGGGCAGGCACAGGAGAAAACAACCACCAGCGTGCCCTGGGCTATGGCAATGGTGTATATAAGACTGTTGATGGTGGAAAGAAATGGAAAAACATGGGCCTTAAAGAATCCCGCCAAATTGGTAAGATCCTGATCGATCCCAGAAATTCGGATGTGGTATATGTTGCTGCGGAAGGCTCTGTTTGGGGGCCCGGAGGGGAAAGAGGATTATATAAGACCACTGATGGCGGAACCACCTGGGAGCTGGTCCTGGAGATCAGTGAACATACCGGCATCAACGATATGGTGATGGATCCGCGTGACCCGGATGTCATCTATGCTTCTTCAGAGCAGCGAAGGCGTCATGTGCATACAAAGATCGGTGGTGGCCCTGAGTCAGGTGTCCACAAGACCACCGACGGTGGCAAGACATGGAAAAAACTGAAGTCGGGCCTGCCGGGTGGCGATGTTGGTGGGATCGGCCTGGCCATCTCACCGGTAAACCCTGATGTGGTCTATGCCATCATTGAGGCTGCAGGAGAAAGCGGAGGTTTCTTCCGCACTGCCGACAGGGGTGAATCATGGAAAAAGATGAGCAGCCATCATGCAAGCGGACAATACTATAACGAGATCTATTGCGACCCCATAGATGTTGATAAGGTGTACTCTGTAGAAACAATTTCTCATGTTACTCTTGATGGAGGTAAAACCTGGAATGGTATAGGTAACAACAGCCGCCATGTGGATGACCATGCCTTATGGATCGATCCTGAAGACACCAGACATTTTCTTATCGGTGGCGATGGAGGTGTTTATGAAAGCTTCGACGGAGGGAAAAATTATATCTTTAAGTCCAACCTCCCGGTTACGCAGTTCTATAGAGTAAATGTTGACAATACCTGGCCTTTCTACTGGGTATACGGAGGAACCCAGGACAACAGCAGTTATGGAGGCCCTTCACAGAATACAAGCCGCCAGGGCGTGAGCCAGGGAGAATGGGTGGTAACCCTGGGCGGTGACGGGTTCTGGCAGGCCATCGATCCCGACAATCCTGATATTGTTTATTCGGCATATCAATACGGAAACATCACCCGCTATGATAAAAAGAGCGGACAGGGAACCGGGATCAAACCCCAGCCCCGCAAAGGAGAAGATACCTATAAATGGAACTGGAACACACCGTTTATCATCAGCCCGCACTCAGGCACAAGGCTTTATATAGCGGCCGACAAAGTATTCAGAAGTGATAATCGCGGAGATAACTGGGAAGTGATCAGCGACGATATAACTGCACAGGTCGACAGGAATACCTGGCCGGTGATGGATCGCTACTGGGGTGTGGATGCCGTTCAAAAAGATGTGTCTACCTCCCTCTTTGGGATGGCGGTTTCCCTGGCAGAATCAGGTATTAAGGAAAACCTGCTTTATGTCGGCACCGATGATGGGGTGATCTCAGTTACAGAAGATGCCGGTGAAAACTGGCAGCAGGTGAAAAGCTTTCCGGGTGTGCCGGAATATACTTATGTAAGTGATATCCTTCCGGATAAATTCGACGAAAATATCGTGTATGCTTCATTTGATAACCATAAGCGTGACGACTTTAAACCATATATTCTGAAAAGTAATGATAAAGGAAAGACCTGGACTTCCATCAGCGGGAACCTTCCCGAAAATGGAGCAGTACATACCCTTGAGCAGGATAATGAGCGTTCTGAATTGCTTTTTGCCGGTACTGAATTTAGCGTCTTCTTCAGCATCGATGGCGGTAAGATCTGGACACAGCTCAAATCAGGCTTGCCTTCTGTAGCTGTAAAGGATATGGTAATACAGGAAAGGGAAACCGACCTGGTGCTTGCCACCTTCGGGCGTGGGTTTTATATCCTTGATGACTATTCACCGCTTCGCGTTCTCAGCAAGGAACTTCTTGACTCAGGCGCATATATCTTCCCGGTAAAGGATGCTTTGATGTACACTATGACAAGGGGAAGGTACGGACAGGGATCGACACCTTATTTTTCTAAGAATCCTGATTTTGGAGCAGTAATTACATATTATGTAAAAGAAGCCCCTAAAACCCTCAAACAGATCCGTAAAGAGGAAGAAAAAAAGCTGATCAAGGATAAAAAACCTATTCCCATTCCCGGCATGGAGGAACTT
>QMPN01000571.1 GCA_003648575.1 Bacteroidota bacterium | reverse complement strand
CTGGGAACTTAGTTATCTTGGTGCTGGCAGAGTGGTCTTCACTGACTACAGCATGGAATCTAATCTCATTTACATGCCTGTCAGCCTTACCAAAGTCACTTTGAGAACAAACATCATCCAACTCTTGAGCTGGGTTCTTGTTCTTGTCAATAACTACAGCGTCTTTTTCTATTTCATAATCCTTATACCTAATAAGGATGGGTGTCATCTTTGCCATAGTAACCTCCTTAGTTATGTGGCCCTGTTGTATCTACTTCAGCATCACCACCACTATCAGCACCCTGACTATGTATATGGTTGTTCATATTAATACCACCAAGGCTGAATGTCCCTGTTGGTATGTCTAGGTTGCCAGTAATCTCTGTCTCTGGTGTATCTAGCGTTATCTTAGAGCTGGCTACTACATCTGCTGTAGTGCAGTTTACTGTAACCGCTGGTGCGTTAATTGTTAGTGCTACTGGTGAGGTAATGGTGATTGTTTCATCATCATTAAGGCTGATTACCTGACTAGCATCCTCATCTCTCCATTGGGAGTGAGTAGGGTGGTAGGATTGTATAGCTCGTGGCTTGGTGTTGAAACCTACCATAGCAAAGCCATCATCTTCACTGAACTGTCTTCTTAGGTGGGGTACTGGTTGACGCTCTACCGTACCACCTCTGTCTAGGTCTTTGTATAACCAGTGGTCATACCCTATCTGGCTGAAGCATAGTAGGCAAGTATCCCCTGTTTTAATAGGGAAGGTTACTGACCACCCACCACCATAAGGTGTATGCACTGGTACATCTAGTAGTAGTTGTCTATCTGTCTGTTGTAGCTTGGCATCAATATTACTGAATACCCTCTCTGAACTAATCTGAATATCTGCTGTCTGGTCTGTTGGATAGTATGTAACAATCCGACCGGGCAGTATGATGCTCATGTCATCGTTATCTATCATATCTATCCTTTAGGGCAATCTGGGTCATCCATCTTAGTCCCTTTAACTGGTTTATAAGCCATAGCAGTAGTAACCCACTGGTTGGTATAGTTGGAGCCTTTATGCTCTACTGTGAGTGTCACATACCTAGCATTACCTTCCACTGCTGCTTGTACTTGATTAGCAAGTGTAGCTGCTGTTTGAAAGCCTTCTGCTGTTGTTGCTGTTATTAGCTTACTTGTATCAAGTATTGTGCCATTCCTAATGCTTAAATCAAGGTTGCTTTCAATAAGTATCTTAGCTATACCAATCCTAGGATTACTCCTCATGTTCTCAGTCTTGAGCACATAGCTTGGTCTTTTATCTTGGCCTGACTGCTTCTGGTTGTCATCCTTAGGCTGAAATATCAGGTTGATTACATTGCCTGCTTCAGCATTGACTGTAAAACTATACTGCCTTCCTAGCTTTGTCAAAGCACCAAGTACCGTTCCCGACCATACTGCTTTTGGGCTAGGTGGTGAATAGTCAAGCACATTTACTGGAAAGTCTGTATACTTAAATGTAATATCAGCTTTAGCTGCTTTAGCTAGTGCCTCACAATACCTTTTGAGTGTAGGGTTTGTTACTTGCATCTGCACTTGTTTGTCACCAAATATAACCTTACTTCTGTCTAGGCAGTATAATTCAGTAACACTATTAGGTACTTGCTTCACTGAGAATACATTATTTATTACAAAGTCATAGTTTAGTTCTTGTGTAGGCATATCATGCAGCTGTGTAAACAACCTGATATAACCTTTACCTTTTGATAACTGTTTGATAGTCTCTGGGGCAAGGTTATAGATGGTGAACTTAGCTGCATTCCATGTGGCTTGTATGCTTACATGGAAGTCAACCCTTAGGCCACTAGTATCAAGTATAAGTTTGCTGTTGCTATCATACACACTTAGCCTTACTGTCTGACCAAACTTAGTTAGTGTTGTCATTGCTATCCTCCATTCATCTCTTTAAGCGTGGCTTCTGATTTATTGTTACACTTGATTACAGTCTCAATAGTCTTATCATCTTCATTCCAGTTATTGATAACTTCAATCTTGTCTATGATTGCTTCTGGTGTACCGGGAACCCCAGCCTCTCGTGCTACAGTAGCTATATCAGTTAGGTTTGACCAATACTCTGGGCTAGACATATCTGGATTAGCATTCTGGAAGGCTTCATTCTTGGTTTCTATCTTATCCCTTTCATCCTTGGTTGGTGGTGTGTACCCTATCTTTTCTAAGGCTTCTTTCCTTTCTTCACCAATCTCAAGGCCTTTATTGATAGCTACACCAGTTGCTACTACCACCCCAGTGGCTACACCAGCTAAGGTTGCACCAGCTGCTGTTATACCAGCTGCTACACTAGCACCCCCTGCTGTTGCACCACTTATCGCTGAGGGTAATTTCATACCAGCTGATTTGTAGAGGGCTGCTGTATTAGCTATAAGAGCAATTGTATTAGTACCAAGAGCTGCTGCGAAACCAGCTGCCTCACCTATACGGGTTAAATCACCACCAATAGTATTGGCAGTTTCTTCTTTAGCCCCCCTAAACTTCTGGTCCATCTCTTCTCTTTGTTCATTGGTAAGCCTAGCTTCTGCTTCATCAACTGGCCTATCAATAGTGCCCATGCTTGTGCCATCAACCTTACCTGAGGCAGAGGCTGTTGTCATGCTTGT
>QMPN01000570.1 GCA_003648575.1 Bacteroidota bacterium | reverse complement strand
TATTAATATGCCTGGGTTAAAATTAGAATATGGCTACCTTTTTGCATGGGTAGTTTTTATTGGAATAGCCATTGCCCTGATGACTTATTTCTATAAAAAAGGGTGGTTCGATTAATGTAAATGACATAAGGAAAAAGGGAAAGGAGAAAGAGATTGCGCGATTGCACGATTGAACGATTGAACGATTTAAGAAGTTTCCAGCCTACAGCCCACAGCCTACAGCCCATCGCCCAACTCCTACCACCCACTCGCCAACACATCCACAATATGAATCGTCTTGATCGGCAGTTTATGCTTGGAAATATAACCCTGCTGGTGCATCAGGCAGGAAGCATCGGTTGATACGATATACTCGGCACCGGTCTTAAGGGCATTTTCAACTTTTTGCTCACCCATGGCGGTGGAGATGGCCTCATGTTTTATTGCAAAGGTCCCTCCGAAGCCACAGCAGACATCCGTATCTTCCATTTCTACAAGATTGAGGCCTTTCACATTTGCAAGCAGTCTTCTTGGTTCATCTTTCAGATTATACTCGCGCAATGCAGCACAGGAATCATGATAGGTTACCGTATGCATGAAGGTTGCTCCTACATCCGTCACCTCAAGCTTGTTCACCAGGAAATCTGTGAATTCATAGATATTCTTTTGCAGCAGCTTGTATTCGTTATGCAGGGAAGTATTATGGAAAAGCTCATTAAAGTAGTTTTTCACATATCCCGTGCATGATGCCGTCGGCCCCACCACAGGTCTGTTGTTTGGAAAATCCTTAATGAACTTCTCCCCCATGGCCTTGGCTTCATCCCAAAAACCACTGTTAAAAGCTATCTGGCCACAGCAGGTCTGCTTGGTATTGTACTCCACCTTATGTCCTAGCTTTTCCAGTATGCGGATCATATTGAATCCGGTCTCAGGATAAAACTGGTCAATAAAGCAGGGGATGAAGGCGTCAATGGTCATGGAAGTCAATTATCAGGCAAAAGTAACAAATTATACATTATTGCCTTGTATAAACTAAAGAGGCTGGAGGCTGGAGGCTGGATACTGGATACTGGATGCTGGATACTGGATAACTTCAAACTTTAGTTCACTTTAGCCCACTTTAGGCACTTGTTCCTGATGGCTGGATGCTGGATTAACGCCGAACTTCAAGTACTCCAAGTATTTCAAGTACTCCAAGTACTCCAAGTACTTCAAGTTCTCCAAGTACTTACTAACTTTTATAGGTAATCCACTTCCAAAGCTCCCCATAGCTCACCTTTTTCCCGTACATCAAAATCCCCACCCTGTATATGCGGGCGGCAAGCCATGTGGTGAAGATAAATCCGAGGATAAGCAGAATGCCGGAGATCCAGATCTGTTCGATGGGCACGCCAAAGGGGATGCGGGCCATCATCACAATGGGTGATGTGAACGGGATCATGGAAAACCAGAAGGCCAACTGTCCATCGGGGTTGTAAACAGCCACGTTAGCGATAATAAATCCCAGGAAAAGCGGGATGGTAACAGGCATCATAAACTGTTGGGTGTCGGTCTCACTGTCCACGGCAGAGCCGATGGCAGCAAAGAGAGCCGCATATAATAAATACCCGCCCAGAAAGAAAAAGAGGAAAGAGATCAGGATCACGCTATAGTTGATAGAGTCGACGATCTCAAACACCTTGGCGACCTGGGCGTTGCCTGCCATTGCGGCCTGGTTCGAAATATCAGTGGATTGTGTCACGGCCATGCGCACATCAGGCCCCGGCATCTGATCAGCAAAGGCAATCTGAAATATGCTGACAATGGCAAAGGTCAGGACGATCCACAGCAGAAACTGTGTTAGGCCAACCATGGCGATACCAACGATCTTGCCCATCATAAGCTGGAAAGGCCTCACCGAAGAGACCATCACCTCGATAATGCGGCTTGTTTTTTCTTCCATCACCCCTCGCAGCACCTGCGCACCGAAGATAAAGATGAACATATATATGATCATCCCGGAAACGAAAGCAATTGCCATTAAAACTTCCGTAAATGTCTCCTCCTCCTGCCCGCTCTCATCCATTTTCATGGTACTCAGGGTAATGCTGGTCTTGATCAGCTCCGGCAATTGCATTGCCCGCTCCCGGTCTTCCGGGCTAAGGTCCATCTCATCCAGGTTGATACGGAGCTTCTGGCTTTCCACCTCTTTCGACATCACATTGCGGATATAACCTTTCAGGTCTACGCCGGGTTGCCGTAAAGAATACAGCACGGCAGACGATGGCACCGTCATTTCCCTTCGGGGGATGTACAGGAGGGCAAACTCATCGCTAGCCATCAACTCAAATTTGGCAGTTTCGAGGGCAGACACCGTGTATTTGAATTCGAATTCCCCGGTATCAGAAAAGGCATTGTAAAACCACCCGGTCTCATCCAGCACCTCTATCACTTTCTTTTCCTCATCGGTGAGGGTAGCAAGGTACATAGGAACCACGAAGGCAGAGGCCATAAGGATGGGGCCCAGGATGGTCATCACGATGAACGACCGCTTGCGGACCCGCGTCAGGTATTCCCTTTGTATGACCAGCAGTATTTTTTTCATTTTCCTTCGTTATCTTTCACTACCGAAATAAAGATATCATTCATTGTCGGAAGGATCTCATTGTATGCATGGAT
>QMPN01000569.1 GCA_003648575.1 Bacteroidota bacterium | reverse complement strand
TATTTCGAAAGGGCCTCTCTTCGTCACGATCATCGTCAGCCTGTTCTTTGCGGTGATGGGAGCTTATCAGTGGTGGCGCTACCATCTCTGGGTGTATTTCGTCCTGGGACTGATAGCCGGGGCCTCTACCCTGCAGAGCATATGCCAGTATTCCGACTTCTTCACCATTCAATCATATATTATCAATATCATGCTGGTTGTTATCTTTATTGTAGTCACATGGCCGGTGCTGGCCGGACAGGAACGCTTTGAGGCCAAGGCCCGGCGCCTGTTCAAGCTTGCTGCCGACAGCATAGAAGAGACTGATGCTGGCTTCACCACACGCCCGTATTCTGCCGGCAAGGCCCATTATACTAATGATGAACTGGCAGGCTTTGCCAGGTTCCTAAAATCAAAGCATATCATCAATCCCATTTATCGTAAAGAAGGGGTTTTTATGACTGTTTCCCTGGGGCGCAGCCTCGTGCAGGATCCCGAGCCGGGGAAGGTAAGCTATGTATTATTTGGCAAGGAGGGGGAGATCAGCGTTAACATCTCTGCCTTCGACTACAAGCAATATACCAAACGCTTCACCTTTGATCAGCTCTGCGGTTCACTCGGGAACACAATGCTTCGATTCCTGGAATATTATCAGCAAGGCCATGAAGACCGTATTATTAATGAACTAAAATCAGTATGATAAACTAAAGTTCAAATTACAAAAATCAAAAGATATGTCAGCAAGCAATACAATTAAATGGCGCCTAACCTGGAAAGTCTGGTTACCAATCGTACTCTTTATGATTCCCCTGATCCTGGAAAAAGAGATATTTGGGACTTATTTCTCTCCCTATGTTTACGGGCTTTTCGTCTTTGTAATCGGGATCATCTATTATTTCAGGCTGAAGCTGTGGCAGGCTTTTGTAGTAATGGCCATGATGACCATTACCATATGCGCCTATTTCCTGGCCGCTCGTCCGGAGAAAATTGAAGAAATGATCTTATTACTTGGCCTCGATCCGGGACCCATATTTGTTCCATGGCTTAAAACTTATTTGACCATGCCGATATGGTTCGTAATGCTGATTATCAACTCTATCATATTTTATTCCCTGGGGCCAATGCTAATGAAAGCACTTGATCTTGAAAAATCGGCCATCCGTCTTTTTAAGCTGGCTGCCAGGGAAATCACAGACGAAGCCAATGGTTTTACAGATCGTCCCTATTATGCGGGTAAGCATTCATATACACGTGACCGGATCATTGGCCTTGCATCTTTCCTTGAAGAAAAAAAGATCTGCCTGGCGGAATTCCAGGGGAGCGGGATCAGGTTCATCTTTTCTATGGGGATCAGCCCCCTAAGTAATAAATATAAGGATACTCTCAGCTATGTGGATTTCGGCGATGATGGCAGCCTTAATGTCTTCATTTCCGAGAGGGATTATAAACAATACAAGAAGCAGTACACCTTCAGCCAGCTATGCGAACTGATGGGAAAAACCTTCCTGAGGTTCGCTGAATACTATGTCAACAACAATGAAAAACGCATCATCACAGAAATGAAATCAGTATGAAAAGGGTGCAAGGTACAGGGTGCAAGGTACAGGGAAACCAATTTAACCATTTAGCCATTTAGCCATATAACCATTTAACCATTTAAATCATGAAAACTCTAACCGCCATCGCAATCTGCCTGATGCTGACAACAGCAGTAAACGCACAGTACGACCGCTTTTATTATGCCGTTGAGATCGACGGTGTGCTCTGTGGTTACGCCACTACCGACATTGGTGAAGCAGAATACAGGGGCACACAAATGATCGAGACTCACGACACAGTAAACCTTTTGCTCAAGGCTCTGGGACAGGATATGAACATGCAGATCATCAGCAGGTATGTTTTTTATCCGGAAACTTACAAAGTGGCGTTGAATAATACCAAATTTAAATACGATGCAGGAAACATCGTTTCAACACTTACGGAAGTCTTCGATGAATATGCTCTTCGTACAGAGTCGCCCGGTGAAACTCCCGATACGATTAAGGATATAGCCGGTGTTATCTTCGACAACCCTATGGGAGCGCCTTATATTGTCGAGGACTTTGTGAATGGCAGGGCAGAGGAGAAAACTTACCGCGTCTTTGATTATGTACGTGGACATATTGCAGATCAGAAATTTACTCTTCTGGGAGAAGAGGATATCATGCTTGCCGGACAGGAGTATAAGACCCTGATCATTAATATCTACAGCAGTAAAGATGGCACAAATACAAAAACCTGGGTTAATAAAGACGATGGTATGACACTCAGGTTTGAAATCATGAACCGCCATATATACCTCGCAGACGAATCGGTCATTAAAAGAATAAAAACCGTTGACCTTGATAATACAATTTTTGCGAAGGTGGATAAAAGCATTTCCAATTTTACGGATATGTCATATCTTAAAGTATCTGCCGATATTAAGTCAGCCGGAGAACAGATTACGGTGGAAAGCCTGAACTTCCCGGGGCAAAAGTTTGAAGGTACTGTTGTTGAAAATCACATCCGGGGCATATTTGAGATCGAGCCTCTGTGGTATGATGGTACAGATGCTCCTGCTTTTCCTCCAGATTTCAGTGATAATGAATCGCTGAATAAATATCTGGAACCTGAGAT
>QMPN01000568.1 GCA_003648575.1 Bacteroidota bacterium | reverse complement strand
TACCCGGACCTGAATCGGGCATCGAACAACACTGCAACGCGGTTATTGGAATCGATTCCGAACTGGTGCATAAATCCGAAGTATGATGGTGAAGGCTGTGGACAAGACCGGCCGACGCAAAGAACCAGACGGCCATAAACATCGCCGTTGCACGTTTGAATTTGTTCGAGTATCGAATCACGTCTCCGGTGTCCCCGTGCTGTTTTCGGCCCCGCGTGCGCGGAGGCCGTCGTGCAAACAATTTCCCGCCAATACCCAACACAATGAGAATAATAGCACAATCTTGGCCCGTCAACCCCTTCGGGCGAAATCTCCCCGATCGTGTAGACAGACGTCAACCTTGGTGGTACATTCGTACCATGCTCAAAATCATCTCTTATATCTGCGTTATCGATCAACCGAGCAGCAGATCGGCGCTTATTCGCTACTGCAACCGGTTCACCGGTTTGTAATCCCGCATACATCGCATCGATCCGGACTGCTCAAAGCCTATTCAAAACAGAACATCTACTTATCTGGAGGACAAAATGAAAGTTGTCGTATTGGGCGCGGGACTCGTGGGTGGCCCGATGGCCATCGACCTGGCAAAGAACCCGTCGTTTGAGGTTACCGTCGCGGACATCGACCCCACAAAACTCGAGAAGCTCGAAGAGCATGCGATAACAACCCGCCGCGAGGACCTGTCATCGAGTGATACCGTTCGAAAACTTGCCGCGGAATCCGATCTCGTCCTCAGCGCCGTCCCTGGTTTCATGGGCTACAAAACTCTCGAAACCATTATAGAGGCGGGAAAGAATGTCGTCGATATCGCCTTCTTTCCCGAGGATTGCTTTCTTCTCGATGACAAGGCGAAGGAGAACGGCGTCACGGCGGTCGTCGACTGCGGTGTCGCACCGGGCATGAGCAATCTTCTCGCAGGTCATGTGGATCACATTCTCGACTCTACCGACACCATTCTGATTTATGTCGGCGGACTCCCCGAAACGCGCGAATGGCCGTACGAATACAAGGCCGTATTCTCTCCAATCGATGTTATCGAAGAGTACACCCGCCCGGCCCGTTATGTCGAAAATGACCGGCTTGTGACCCGCCCCGCGCTCTCCGACCCAGAGTATCTGGAGTTTCCCGGGATCGGAACTCTCGAAGCCTTCAACAGCGATGGTCTTCGCACTCTGTCCGACACCATCGATGCCCCAAACATGAAAGAAAAAACGATGCGGTATCCCGGTCATATCGAAAAGATGGCCGTACTTCGTGAGACCGGGTTTTTCAGCAAGGATGAAATCGAGATCAACGGTGTCAAAATAAGACCGCTCGACTTCACGGCAAAACTTTTGTTCCCGAAATGGGAGTTGAAGAGAGGTGACGTCGACATCACCGTCATGAAAGTGATTATCGAGGGACAAAAGGACGGGAAGAAACTCCGTTACACCTACGACCTCGTAGACAGACACGACCCCACCACGATGACCCACTCAATGGCGCGAACGACGGGATACACGGCGACCGCGGCGCTTCAGATGCTGGCAGACGGGATCTACTCACAGACGGGGATCTCTCCGCCCGAGATCGTCGGCCGGCACCCGGAATGCGTGGATTTTGTTCTGAAATATCTCGAAGAGCGTTCGGTGATCTACAAGGAGAGCATCGAGACACTGTCATCTTGAAAATCACCTATGCCGCAGTGACGGAAATACACCAGCGGTGGCACGGCGATACCATGACGGGAGTGTCTTGAAAATTTGACACTTTTGTGATAATATGTCGGGGATTGTGGGGTAAAACAGCGTAGTGTGGGACGCTTCACATACATCATCGGAACGAGGGGGGACACAAATGCATCTCTGCAACCTATTGCGTCCACGCTATCTAAGCGTGGTCTTTGTTTTTCTGCTCTTTGCCGCGGGTTCACCGCTGGCCGTCACTATAGATGGTTTCACGGACGTTTATCCACCTAATATAGATCTGCCTACGGGGGGCTACGAAATTATTTTCGTGGGCACAATGTGTGATGGCGGAGCGTGTCCGCCGGGGACACTTGTAGAGCATCTGGTGTCGGATGCCGCGTACCAAACCGGCCTGGCCGGGGCTCTTGGTGGCGAGCGGACGGCCGTCATCTATTATGTGGCCGGCACCGCCAATTCGAACATCATACCGTCCTACGGATGGATGACGATGAATCATAACGCGGGCGCGTCGGCGATCCTCGATCTCACCTATGGTGAGTTCGTTGATCTCAGTACCGACTTCACGCCATCGGCCAGCATGTTTATCGTGACAGTTGCAACGGGAGACATGTACGCCGGTCCACGGCCGGTACCCTGTACTATTACGGTAACAAGCGGCCGAGGCACCGCTGAAGAAGCGACGGCGAGTATGACGCTCGATCTGATCAACGAGGCGGATTATGAATTTCCGTTTGCAAACTTTGGCGGAATCGATTTTGCGGACATCGACATGATTTCATACAATTTTGACGCGTCGAATGTATTGGCAGTCGACTTTGGCATCGGCCCACTGAGAACCGATGACACGACCGTGCCCACAAAATCATCCACGTGGGGAAAGGTCAAGTCGCTGTTCAAATAGCGGCCGTCATCCCATTTTGTTTTTTTGAAGACACCCCGCAAGGCCACACCCTGCGGGG
>QMPN01000567.1 GCA_003648575.1 Bacteroidota bacterium | reverse complement strand
TATTCAGTGGAAGCAGTGTACCAAATTCTGGTCCGAGAAGTGGATCAAAGTCAGAAATACGTGCTACAGTGTAGTACAGTACGGCTTCGCTATTATTATTGTAGCCTTCGATAACACCTGTTGTACCGGCTTTTACAGTACCTGGCCTGGTTACAAATGGGCTATTGTTAGCAGTCATAAAATGTTTGCTGGCTTCCTCACGATCAACTTTCGAAGGATAAACCATCTGATTGCTTTCAGTAACACCATCAGTTTGTGAACCATCAATATAAGCACGGATCATGAAGTCCTGATAAACAGAGCTTGACCATGCTGGTGTTAATGTTGTACGGCTGTAACTTCTGTATACCTGTGGCATTGTAAAGTCAATACCCAGTGGAGCTGCATTTGGAGCAGGATATAACTGAAGCATGGAGATGAAGAAGTCACCTGATTCGATGGTTACATCGAAGCCAAGGAATTCAACCCAGCCATAGTTATTAACTGTAACTGCCATAGAATCCAGCATTGCACCTGGGAGGCCTGCACCGTCGTCGCCATAAACCATAACAACAAAGTCAGTACCTAACCAGCTACCTGCCGGGAAGAGTCCGTCACCAACATAGAGACGTCCACCAAATACATTGGCAGGATATCCTGCAGGAGTAAACTTAACAGCATTCTCGTTGCCATATGTAGCCCATACAAAGAGATCTTCAGCTACGCCATCATCATAGATGAGTTCGTAAGGTCCTTCAGGAAGTGACCAGTCAACTGTACAGAAGTCTTCGTCAGGATATTCAACAGTAGCTGTTACAAACGGCACTGCATAAGGATCTTCATACATACAAACATCAATAGGAGTAACAACTCCGGCAAGTGCAGTAGTATCAACAACGTCAATATTCATGAATCCTAATTTCTCGAAAGAAACAGTATACATATCTTCATCAACGTAGAGTGAGTATGTACCATCATTGGCAGTCATGGTTTGCCATGGACCGGCAGTAACGGTAACACCTGCGATAGGTTGTCCACCTTCACATTCAGTAACAAGACCTGCAAACTGAGCAGGAACAACAACTGTCATTTGGTTACCAACTATAACTGGAGGATTAACCGGATCGTTATGTTCGATAGTAAATTCCTGGTAATATATGCCAGCAGGGAATCCTGTGGCATCCCATGTAATATCAACATCCTGTGAAAGTCCTTCAGCAATGAAGCCACTTATAGGATCGATGTCAACGATAAATCCAGCACATGCGCCAAAACCTGCACCACCTGTAGGATCAACACCACCAACACCATCGCTAAATACAAGGTTACCAAAACCGTCATAAATATAATATGAACACTCATATGGCCATCCACCTGCATTCCAGGTAGTGGTAATGAGAGAACCATCATTAGCATCGAAATAGTCATAAACAGGACCAGAACCTGAAGCAACAGTAGTGTTCAGCACCAGGTCACCGTCAACGTAGATATCAACTGATCCACCGTTCCAGCCATCACCGAAATCATCATACATGACGATCTCATGTTCACAACTGTTGAAAGGAGGAATGTCATAAGACAGTGTTCCGATACCTATATTACTAATGGTAGTTGTCCAGATATACTGGTGATCTACCCATACGTCTGCTGCATGGAAAGTAGGATTAACAAAAATTTCCGGCAGTGGCCATTCTACACAAACTTCGTCGCTAGGCACTGAATAGCCTTCGTCGTAGTAAGATTGTACAGTATAGCAGTATGTACCATAGTCAGGCAGCATATCAATGAAGAACAGATCTGCAGTTGTACCTAAAGGTAAACCGTCCCTTTTAACAATAAAGAACTGGAATGCATCTGTACTCCATGCCCAGTCAAGTCTAACTTCACCTGTAAGGTCATTCAATAATTCAACTGTAAGGTCGGTTGGAGCAACCAGTGGGTCTCCGGCAATGATCAGTGTAACAGGAATAGCGATCGTTCCCACATCAGGAGTACTTGTGAAAGTAATCGTAGCTGTGTGAATTTCACCTGCAACCATACCAGCAGCATTAAAGTTGGTAGGTACGTTGTCGAGGCCACCACCTGGAAGCACGTCATTTTCATAATAGTCGAGTGTCAGCCAAGAGCCGCTTGCACCACCGCCTGTTCCTGGAATACCAAGAGCAGTACACTGTCCTGAAGGCACTCCGCTAACAGGAGCCATAGAACCGGTAATTGGATCCAGAACATAAAGTCCGGGAGCACCGTTTGCATAAGCTGTCATATAAATGATACCATCATTGATATTGTAGTTACCACCCTGTCCGTAGTTCAGGTCATAGCCAAGTGAACCAAGAGAAGTAACAGTACCATCAGTTTTGTCGATCAGGTATGATGCGTCATTAACGATACACCATCCGTACATCTGTCCTGCGCCATCAATAGCAATATCGATAAGGCCGGGGATGCCAGCGGTTGCGAAAACATCAGTGATCACACCGGTAGTAACGTCAAGAACTCCAATATATGATGTGCTTACGTTAGTACCACATACATACATAGTACCGGAAGTTCTGTCACATGCCATACCTGATACAGCATCAGGAGCACCTGAGAAACTACCAATGCTTGTAGCAGCACCAGTATTTACGTCAACTACGCTCAGGGAAGCACCCCAGGCAGAAGCAACATAC
>QMPN01000566.1 GCA_003648575.1 Bacteroidota bacterium | reverse complement strand
GTGAACATCCTCAAAAAGACAACATTCCTTCTTGCTGTTGCATTTTCAGGGTTTATTCGTGGGTTGTACAGGGTATTTGCTGCCAGCATCCCGATGAGGGTGGCAGATTCAGAAATGCTTAGCGTGGCAGATGGCTTATTGTAAAACCGCCAGGCAGCAGCTTCTATTCCATAAACATTCTCTCCGAAAGAAACCGTGTTCAGGTATAAAGTAAGGATCTCCTCCTTGCTGTAAACATTTTCCAGGCGCTGAGCGATGAACATCTCCCTGATCTTATTTACTGGCAGGGAAAATATGCCGTAATTTTTTCTAAAAAACAAGTTTTTTGCCAGCTGCTGGCTGATGGTGCTCCCACCGCCCTGGCCGGCATCGCCCATTATTATCGATTTAAACATAACCCTCCCCAGGCTGATCATGTCAATACCATGATGCTCAAAAAACCGATTGTCCTCAGTGGCGATCAATGCCTGCCGTACATATGGGGAAATCGACTTGTTAGAGATGCTCTGGCGGTTGATTTGATAATATTTGCCCATAAGGGCTCCGTCTGCTGCGTATACCAGGGATGCGTTATCTTGCTTGATGCCGATAATTTCTTCTGCATCAGGAAGCTTTCCAAATGCTCCCAGATATATTGCCAGGACAAATAGTGCAGCCATGAAAATACTGACGATCCCTGCCAGCAATAAAGCGAGGAAGATCTTTCTTTTGCTGAATCTGCTTTTCTTTTTTTTCTTTCTTTTTTTTGCCATCGTAGCAATGATAATTGCGTCGGAAATGAAATTCTGCTCCTATAACGAGGGATGGACAGGCATTGTTATTGTGAAGTTATAATTTTCGGTTTTATTGTTCATTCTCTTTTATTACTTTTATAATCAAATAAACTTTATTCCCGTGAGCAAAATTCCAATCAAAACCCTGGCCTACGCCGGTGCGCCTGAAAGGCTGCACAATGATGCTATTGATATCTTGAAGCTCAAATATGGCCTGGAGGCCGAAATTTCTTCTGACCGGCCCCGTATTCTGTATTTCCTCACCGGTGGCTCGGAAGCGGAAGCCACGAGATTACTTGAACAAAAGAGATTCCAGCTCCTGCTGGCGTCAGGCAAGACCAATGCCCTGGCTTCTGCTATGGAAGTGAAGGCTTATAGCAACCAGCATGGGTTTCGTAATGTGCTCTTGTGCCTTGATGATGATAAGGATAAGCAGTTATTTGAGAAATACATTTCCGTATTCAGCGCTCTTGACCGCCTGCAGGGCAAGAGACTCGGGCTTATTGGCGAGGTTTCCGCCTGGCTGGTGGCAAGCAGTATCGATGCTAACATCCTGAAGGATAAGCTGGATATTGAGCTGGTCAGGATACCCTGGGAAGATGCCGGGGATTACAGAAAGTTCGGGGCCGACAAAGATTTCATGGAATGCTATCATGCCGGCAGGCAATACAATATAGAAGATGCAGGCAGGGTAAACAGCATGTTGAAAAAAGTTATCGAAGATCATGATCTGGATGCGATCACGGTGGAATGTTTTTCCCTGGTACAGGAAAATAGTGTTACAGCATGCCTTGGACTGTCTTTCCTTAACGATCTCGGCATTCCCGCCGGTTGCGAAGGTGACCTTTGCAGCATCACGGCCCTGATGATAGCTAAAGAGCTTACCGGAGAACTTCCATGGATGGCCAATGTGGTAGGTATCAATGCTAATGAAGTGTTGTTTGCCCATTGCACGGCACCTACCTCCATGCTGTCGGAATACCATATTAACACGCACTTTGAAACAGGCAAAGGAACGGCGGTCCACGGGCGTATCAAAGCCCGGGATGTGAGCGTTTTCAGGTTAAACAATACCCTCGATAAGGTTTTTTATGCCCATGGCGAGGTTGTGGATGGCATTTATGAGAAGAATGCCTGCCGCACACAGTTGCATGTTGAATTTGATGAGGGTATTATCCGGGAATTGAAAAACAATCCGCTTGGGAATCATCATTTGGTGCTTCCCGGGAATCACATGGAAGTACTTTCCATTTTGGCGAATATACTAGGGTAATTGCACGATGTATAAGATTGCACGATATTCGATTTTTAAAGTATTTCGAATATCTTATAAATCGTTCAATCGTTCAATCGCTCAATCTCTTAGGTCACAATCCCCAACGGCTCCGTATCCTTCCAAACTCCACGTGTAAAGTCAGGCACTTTCACGGAATTGCTCCTGTCCCTGACCGATATCTCACTCAGTTCCACTACAGATGACCATGCTGCGGCATCATAAACATTCTGGTCGAGTGGCAGTCCTTCCCTGATACACTGTATCAGCCGCCAGTCCATGATAAAGTCCATGCCGCCATGGCCGCCAACCTGCCGGGCTTTTTCGCCTACCTTCTTTGCCAGCGGGTGTTCGTATTCATTGATGAGCTTATCGTATTTCTCTGCATCCAGCCATGAATGTGCATCAGGTTCAAGGGCGATCTTTCTGTCGGGCCATTTCTGTGCAATGCCTTTGGTGCCACTGATAAGGTGGATGCGGCTATATGGCCTGGGGCTGGTGGTATCATGCTGGATCATAATGGTTTTCCCGTTCCTGGTCTTGATAAGGGTGGTGTTCATATCACCCAGCTCATATGCTTCCATCGCCTCCGGCGATTCCTTCCCG
>QMPN01000565.1 GCA_003648575.1 Bacteroidota bacterium | reverse complement strand
CACCGGTGCCGAATCGCATTTGCATAATCCAGAAATACATCCCCCAGGCAATACATGTGCCGAAAAATCCGACTAAAAATGCAATGGAACGCTTGGAAGCTAAAATACCACCTATCAACCCAGCAAGAATCACAAACTGCCATACGGGTATCAAAGTGAGTAAACCCGCCACAAGAGCAACTACAGCCAAAGGAATTAACCATTGCCCCCACGGTGTTGCCAGAACTGACAAAAGGTATCCCATTAAGTCTTGGGATCTGTTTTGAGCCAGATTTTGAGGTTTTTCTTCCGAACTCATGTTTAGGCACCCCCAATGAAATAAATGGTGGATTCGATAATCCCCTCAGCGAAATCTTCAGGATCGATAATGAGAAAGTAATTCATATGATACTCCCCTGCCAAAAAGAGCTCCAATTGATCCGCATAGTGTTCTGAGCCTGGAACTCCCCGTTGTCCGGATGGAATCACCGAAATACTGGTATCCATGGCGCCCAAATCACATATCCACCGCTCGGAGGCTCCACCGGTGCCCGTAGAAATCCCAAGTTCACCATTTCTCCATATACTACCGTAGGACGGATTTACTGTGTCCGATGTCCCATTCGTTGGATATGGACCCATGCTCAATGCATCGATACCCGTGAGATGGGCAAAGTAATTTTGATGCAAATCACCCCATAGCCAAGTACTGGGGTCGGAATTGTTGAAATATGCTGAAAGCTCCTCCACAGCATGCGCGAAGGTATCTCGAAGAATCATAGAACTATTTTCCACCAAGGGCGTCGATACATTATCAAACCATGGTTCATCTCCGGAACGCAGCAAATATTCGATATGAGCATCATCGACATAACCAATGTAACTGTTTACTTCCCACGCGGCGAATTCGTCATCAAAAATTGCCCCTTTCAGCATCTCCATCCAAAGTTTGAAGATAGTAGGTTCTCCTTTTGTTTTATCCATCCGAAAATTCCACTCTTCCATTAATTCCAAGACATCTTGCTCCAAGGCAGTTAAGTCAACGGCATTATTCAAGCTTTCAAAGAGAAAATAGGTCATATTCCCCGCTTTGGTGCTATAACAGTCGAGTTGAATCGATTGCATATCGGCAATTGTGAAGTGTTCTTGCGAACGAAGCAGAGTATTAATGCGTCGGGCCCGATAGCCTTGAGAATAACTTGTTTGAAGAGAGTGCTCTGCCAGATATTCGGGACCGGCCACAATTTGATTTGCAGAGGTAAGATAGTGCTGATCGGGATTGATAGATACGGGCAAATCTTCAAAAGGGACCCACCCGATCCACGCACCTTCACCTGCACTTCCATTATACGGAAATGTGCCGTTTCCCATTCCGGGATGCGATAAATTGGAATCATCACGAATGGGAACCCATCCTGTTGGTCGAATGGCAATATTGCCATAAATATCTGCATAGGCATGATTTTGGGAAGGAGTCACAAATTTTTCTGAGCCGGCATTGAAGTCAGCCCGATTTTTGGCATGGGCATATCTGTAAAAGGCTTGCATTTCCCATGTAACACTTTGGGCAAGCCATTTACAAGCGATCACTTGTCCATCATAGGGGTTGTCCCCTTCGGTGAAGTCATCAGAGAGAAAGTCGGAAAAGACTGGACCTTCCTTGGTAAGTTTAATTTGGTAATCCACAGCATCTCCATCCATCACCTCAATAGAATAATCGATATACTCGTAGGCAGTAGCTACTTCATTGTGAACGTAGTGCGTATCATTGATTGGAGTATAATAGTACCAGTCCAACACATCATACCCAGTATTCGTGAACCCCCACGCAACAAATTGATTTTGACCCACCAAAGGATATGGAACTCCAGGAAGGAAAAAGCCCCACAAGTTCAGAGGATTATCGTTATCGGTTATTACTAGATGGGCTTGATACCATATTCCCGGAAGATTCCATCCAAGATGCATATCGTTACTAAGAATAGGCAACCCAGAATCGGTCATATTTCCATCTACTACCCAGTTGTTTGATCCAATAATAGGACCAAGCTCTTGTCGACGTTGTTCCTGCGGAAATTCATTCAGAAAAGTGGACAATTCTTCAAAATTTTCCTTTAAGGTTGATCCCGCAGGGGCACCTTGGGGACCCAAATCATTCAATTGGGTAAAATTGTAATCCATGTGAGTGTAACTTTCGTTATCCAGGTAAACGCCATAATCTACTGTCACAGGCTCTTGGTAAGGACGGGGATGCCCGGCAAAATAATTAAACGCCGTTAAACCAATCTCGTTGTAGACTAGATAATTATAGAGATCAGTCATACGCCAGGTAAGATCCTCAGCCATATATTTAGCCATACTGAGGGTGTCAACGATTGACCAGGGCTCCATCCCAATGCCCAACAACTGGAATTCGAGAGGTAGCACCGATTCATGACCTATAAAATAATTAACTCCATCCGTAAAACGCCCCAATTGCTTTAAAATATCAGCCATTTCAGGATCGGTTTTTGCACCCTCAACAATTGCTGAATACGTCTGGACAGAATAATAGTCCTTAAGCATTGCCAAATTATATCGATCCGTTTCAAGCATTGATTCACCCATTATCTCACTCATCTGACCCCTTGTTACTCTCCGAGCCATTTCCATCATAAAGAGGCGATCCTGAGCTTG
>QMPN01000564.1 GCA_003648575.1 Bacteroidota bacterium | reverse complement strand
TATGAAAAAAGCTTTACAATTATTCTTTATGACGATCGCTGCTGTTTGCCTGTCGGCCGGGGTTTTGGCCCAGACAACCGGCGTCAGCGGTTATGTTTACGACCTTGAAAGCGGTGAACCGCTGGAAATGGCTAATGTCAAAGTGAAAGGGACAAGCACAGGAAGCATCAGTGACGAGAACGGATACTTCAGTTTTGATGTAAGCAGCCCGGGTAAACTCATCATTGAAGTGTCCTATATCGGTTATAAAACAGCCGAGATGGAGGTTGAAACCGGAACGGTACTCCAGATAAAGCTTGAATCCGATGTGATCATGGGCAATGAAGTAGTGATCAGCGCATCCCGTGTGGATGAAAAGATCATGGAAGCCCCACTCACCATTCAGAAAATGAATGTCAGGCAGATTCAGAGCGCAGCATCAGGTGATTATTTTGGCAGCCTGTCAAACATGCGTGATGTTGAGATCATAAATAATAGTATTGGCTTCAAAGTGTTTAATGCCAGGGGTTTTAATACTACATCACCGCTTCGCGTGGTCCAATTCATTGATGGTGTCGATAACCAACTGCCCACAATTAATATTGTTACCGGCAATATGTTTGGTGTTAACGACCTGGACATAGAAAGTGTGGAGGTTATCTCCGGCCCTGCATCAGCCATGTATGGCCCCAATGCCATGCAGGGTGTGCTGAGTATGAATACCAAAAGCCCATTTAAATATCGTGGGTTCAGTATGAAATTTAAAGCGGGTACACGGCAGTATGGAGAAGTCCAGTTTCGCTACGCAGATGTGTTTGCCAAAGGAAAACTCGGGTTTAAGATCACAGGTTCTGCAATGACGGCAAAGGATTGGGTCGCCGATGATCCTAAGGCCAATCGTTATGGCAACCAGCCTACACCACCGCAGAATTTCGATCAGAAAATTCAGGACATGGCCGATGCCGGTGTCCCGGTATTTCAGCAATTTGTTGATTATGCAAATCTATACCCCGATGCCAATCCGGGAATGGTCCAGTTCATGATGCCGGGCTATATGGAATCACAGATGTATGATGGCAAAACCAATAACTTCAAGATCGGTGGTGGCCTGTACTATAAAGCAATGAGGGACATGATGCTTAAATATGAAGGCCGTTATTCAACGGGTACTAGCATTTACATGGGTAACAACCGTGCCCCGTTGGAAGGTTTTTACCAGATGCAACACATACTTGGACTCGATTATAAAGGTTTCTCATTCAAGGCATATATGACCCAGGATGATACTAAAAATACATACAGCCTGCCGGCTACAGGTGTCCTCATGGGGTTCTCATCCATGAAAGATGTTGGCCCTGCTTACCTGGGCACTTATGTAGGCTCCATCGCTGCATTGAGTGGTGGCTTTAGCAACCCCTACGACCCTGCATGGGGAGATGCAGCCGGGGGCAGCGCCATGATGGCTGCTAACGGTGAATGGCTGCAGCCGGGTACACCGGAATGGGATGCAGCTTTTGATAATGTAACCAGCAACCCACCGCCTTTTGGTTCCAACTTTCAGAGCAAGACTACTTTGTATCACCTCGAAGCACTCTATAACCATAGTTTTAACAGGGTTGACCTGAATTTCGGGGCATCTTTCAGGAATACGCATCCGGTGTCACATGGCAGTGTATTCTCAGATACAGCTAACATTAAGATCAATGTTGCTGAATATGGTGGCTTTGCACAGGCGATCTGGGATGTGGTTGAGAACCGTTTTAAGATCTTCGGGTCAGTGCGTGTTGATAAGAGCACCAATTACGACCTGCAACTGTCGCCCAGGCTGGCATTTATTTTTAATGTTAACGAATTTCATGTGCTCAGGCTTACCGGACAGTCGGCATTCCGCAGCCCGACTGTAACCGACCAGTACCAGTACCTGAATAAAGGATATGGATACACCATCGGGAACATTAGCGGCTTTGGAAATTCCTACACATACGGATCAGTGCAGGCCTTTGACGGCACAAACCCGGAAGTGCTACAAACAACATATGTGAATGCAGTGAAACCAGAGCAGCTGAAAAGCATTGAGCTTGGATATAATGGGTTGATCACCAAGAAATTCTTTGTCGATCTCAGCCTTTATTACAATATGTATTCAGATTTCATTACATATGTTGAGGTGGCACAGCCCAATGGTGGTGCCATTGCAGGTGAAGCCAGCGGCGTGGAGGCGATCAAAACAAGAAATTATACACGTTACCTCATAGCAACAAATACCACACAGGATATGAATACCTATGGTGCCAGTATAGGGCTTACATATTTCATTAAGCCTACCCTCAAAATTTATGGGAACTACACATATTCAAAACTTGACACAGCCAACTTTGAGGAAAACTTTATGCTGGCATACAATACGCCGCAACACAAGGTCAATATCGGTATGGAAGGAAAGATATACAGGGGCTTTGGCTTTGCACTCAACTGGCGATGGGTTGATGATTATATATGGGAATCTGTATTCGCTCCTTATCCGAACCTTATCAAGTCTTATAATGTAACAGACCTGCAGTTCAGTTTTGAAGTACCACGGCTGATGTCGACACTCAGTGTTGGCGGATCGAATATATTTAATCAGGAATATACACAGGCAACGGGAATGCCGCAGATCGGAGGGTTCTACTATGCCTCCTGG
>QMPN01000563.1 GCA_003648575.1 Bacteroidota bacterium | reverse complement strand
TAATAAAACGCTCAAAGTAAAGGTTCAAATCAATAGGGTCAACATCAGTGATCCTCAGACAATAAGCTACCACGCTATTGGCTCCGCTGCCACGGCCTACATGATAGAATCCCCGCGACATGGAATAGCGGATAATGTCCCAGGTGATGAGGAAGTAGGAGGCAAACCCCAGCCGGGTGATCAGGCCCAGTTCGTGCTTTACCCTTGCCTGAGCCTCCTTGTTCTTCTTTCCATAGCGGTATTCCATTCCGTCTGTAGCCAGCTTTTCCAGCAGTATCTTATCGTCGTAGAGGCTTCCGGTAAAGGTTTTCTTGTTTTTGATGGAATGAAAATCAAATTCTATATGGCAATCGGCCATCATCCTTTCTGTATTCCGCAGGATATCAGGATAGTGCTCGAAAGCCTTCAAGACTTCGTCTTCCGGCAGGAAGAGCTCATCAGGACTCCCCATCAGGGAGGGGTCGAGCTTCGATAAAAGGGTGTTGTTGTCGATGGCCCGCAGGTGGCGGTGCAATTCATAGCCGCTGCCACCTGAAAAGCTCACCGGCTTACGTACTACCAGCTTCGACTGCTTATTTCGCAAAGGGGAGGAGAGGAGCCTGCCCGAATCCGAAGGGCGGATGCCAATATATTCGTTCTCCCGCAGCCGGGATGGCTTCACACCCTCGAATGGATAGATCACATAGGCGTTGGGTAAGCCCGGAGGCCGCTCGGGCAGATCAATTTTCTTTAGCCTGTGCTCCGACAAAAATTCGTTTAACTCCCTGAAACCCTCATTATTCCGGGCGAGGCCGGTATATAAATACCTGTTTCCATCACGAAACTCTATCCCCGCCAGGGGATGCACTCCCTCTTCATCGCATGCCTTCACAAAGTCCATCACCCCCGTGGAATTGTTGATATCCGCAATCCCCAGCATCTCAATGCCTTTGGATCTGGCTAATTTTACCAGCGCCTCAGGGCTCAGCGTCCCGTAGCGGAGGCTGTTATATGTATGACAGTTGTAGTACAAGGTATTATGTATTAGGTATTACTATTAATGCACCTCACCCCCTGGCTGGGGGTTAAGGGGGTGAGGTGCATTGAAACATTTTAATTTTGAGCTTTGAATTAATTCTAAAATCTTATTTCACCATTCAACATTACCAATCTTCACTAATCATTAATCACTAGGATATCATCATTCACAGCCCCACCGCTCTCCTCACCGCTTTCTTCCCGTATCTCAGCCTGATATTATCCATCGCATTATACAGATTCACCATCTCCGGGGTGTCTTCAAACATGTTGAGTTGCTGCACACCGCTCACCAGGTGGGTGAATTTGATCCCTACCAGCCGGATGAGCATCCTCCGCTGATAAAGCCGTTCAAAGAGTTCCAGCCCTGCCGGGATGAGCACATGGTCAAAGGCGGTGTAGGGAATGCGTTTCTGTAGCGTGTGGGTATCGAAATTCGCGTAGCGGATCTTCACCGTAATGCAGGTGGTAAGCTTTTGCTTCTTCCTGAGCTCAAAAGCCAGGCGTTCCACCTTGGCGCTGATAATCTCCTTCATCCTTATAATATCTATGGTATCGTTCTCGAAGGTGCTTTCCGAGCTGATCGACTTCCTTTCAGAGTATTGCTGCACAGGTGTATTGTCGATGCCATTGGCCTTTTTCCACAATACGATGCCGTTCTTCCCCATCAGGCGTTCCATCATCTCCGGGGGGATGCTGCTGAGGGTAGCGATCTTGGAAACACCCATGGAACGCAGCAGTTCATAGGATTTCTTGCCTACCATGGGGATCTTACGTATGGAAAGTGGCCCCAGGAAGGGCAGTACATCAGGCTGTGACACCTGTATCAGGCCATTTGGCTTTGCTTCCCCGGTAGCGATCTTGGAAACGGTCTTGTTCACCGACAAACCAAAGGATATGGGCAGCCCGGTATGCTCCATAATGCGTTCCCTGAGCTCAGCGGTCCACTTCAGGGAGCCGAAAAACCTGTCCATACCCGTAATGTCGATATAATGCTCATCGATGGATGCCTTCTCATAAAGCGGGGCCTGCTCGTGAATGATCTCGGTGACCATACCCGAATATTTGGAATACATATCCATGTCGCCGCGTACGATGATGGCATCACTGCAAAGGTTCCTGGCCATCTTCATGGGCATGGCCGAGTGTACCCCGAACTGCCTGGCCTCGTAACTGCAACTGGACACCACTCCACGGTCGGAGGTGCCGCCGATAATCACCGGCTTGCCCACCAAACTACTGTTTGTCAGTCGTTCCACCGACACAAAAAAGGTGTCGAGGTCGAGGTGGATGATCTGTCTTTTTCCAGGAATCATAAAAAAATGAATAAAAAACTTGCTTTTAATATTCTAATTGCACTATCTTTGATTAGAATATGATCATTATTCTGATTACAATATAATCATTAACTAATGCGGGATGCAAACTTTTTTAAATAAATATGTAAGCACCTCACCCCCTTAACCCCCATCCCCCTTTTCCCCCTCTCCTTGAGGAGAGGGGGCCAGGGGGTGAGGTGAGTTCAACTGATTCAACCAATTACTGATTCAACTGATTCAACCAATTACTGATTTAACAATGTATTTTAGCTCCAACATCAAACTACTACGCAAACGCCGGGGCCGCACCCAGGACGATGTGGCTCATGC
>QMPN01000562.1 GCA_003648575.1 Bacteroidota bacterium | reverse complement strand
TTCCTTATCAAAAAAAGATTTTACATTCACCTGGGTTTGAGCATCATCCTTACCGTGATCCTTTTCTTTATTGTATTGCAGTTCATAAAAATATATTCCAATCACGGCGACACCTACGTGCTGCCTGATTTTTCAGGGAAGACGCTTGCGGAGATTGAAGATGACCGATATGATCAACTTTACGAGTTTATTGTGATAGATTCCATCTTCGATACACACAATCCAAAGGGATCTGTCGTGATCCAGAACCCACCGGCAGGATCTGTTGTCAAACAGTACAGAAAGGTTTATGTTACCCTTGTTGCCTATTCTACGGAAAAGGTAGAAATGCCTGACCTTATTGACCTCAGCCTCCGACAGGCAGTGAACAGCCTTCGGTCGAAGGGATTGGTTGTAAACCAACTCCAGTACGTGGAAGATTTTGCAGGGAATGCGATACTAGAACAACTATACGACGGTGAAGTGATTGAAGAAGGTTCCATCATTGAAAAAGGATCAGGTATTGATCTCGTTGTAGGCCTCGGGCAGGGCCACTATGCACCCATCCCTTTCCTTGTAGGCCTTAAGCTCACAGATGCAATAGATGCCATTAATAAGGCCTCATTCAATGTGGGAAATGTGTATTTTCTCGATGGAGAAGATCCCGAACACGACAGGGTGTACAGGCAAAGGCCGGCCTGGGACGTAAGTGGGCAGCTTTTTAAAGGCAACACCATGAATATCTCCCTGCGTTCGGACCTCGACTTTGATTTTGATGCACTCATTCAGGAACTCAAGCCCGACACCATGTATTTTTCGGATACAACAAAAATTATCAAACCGGAGTTTTAATAAGAACTTTAGAAATCAACAAATAATGAAACGCTATCTATTATTGCTTATCGGGAGTTTGCTCATCCAGTGCCACGGTTATGGACAGGAGCAGGTCACCGGGCTATATACCAATCCGGTGATAAAGCAGGAATTGAAATCCCATGAAGCAGGCAGCCAGGGAGCGGGCAGGGAAGTTATTTTCCCCAGGCCTATCCATCTCCCGGTTTTTGATGATTTCCACACTGACAATATTTTCCCCGACACTGCCCTTTTCAGCGACAGAGATGCATTTATCAATGACGATTTCCCGTTCAGATCGGTTAACATTGGTGCTGCCACCCTTGATGCCATTGATGAAAATGGCAACATATACCCCGATGCCAGCATGTTCCCTTTTATTGCGGACCACCTGACTTCCAGGCCCATACGCCTTGACACATTATTTCTCTCAAATGAAACACGTGCCATAACGCTGGCAGATTCCATATACTTCAGCTTCTTTTATCAACCCCAGGGCCGTGGGAACGAACCCGAGCCCTTAGACTCACTGGTCCTGGAATTTGGCTATTTTGACGGAGATTCGCTTTTCGCATTTATGGATTCCATAAGCGTGGATGCCAGCTCATACCTGACCGATCCCAATGACACCATCTTCCCGTTCGATACCCTCTTTGCCCCACCTCAATGTGACCCGGGAGTTTACATGATCAACTACGACACAATAGTTTGGGGCGACATGATAACCCTGCCATGTGATTCAGTATATGAACCCAATATTGTGTGGGATCACATCTGGTCGACCGAAGGAATGAAGATTGATTCCTTTTACGACAGATACAATACTTATTCTAGGCAGGTAATGATCCATGTCAAAGACAGCGCAAAGTATTATCATAAGTATTTCTTTTTTCGTTTCTTCAATTTTGCCAGTCTGGCAAGTGATAACAACCCAAGCTGGAAGAGTAATTGCGATCAGTGGAATATCGACTACATTTATCTGGATATTGACCGTTCTGCAGCTGACACTTTCTACCGCGACATCACCTTTGCCGAACGTGCACCCTCTTTTCTGACGGAATTCACATCCATGCCCCTGCGGCAATACAGGAATGACCCAACCAACCAGTTGAAGGATTCCCTGAAGATGTTTATTACCAACCTCAGTGCTGATACCTTTAATGTTTATTATGAGTACATCATCGATGAGCAGGGAGCAAGTTATTCACATACATACAACGGGGGATTTGCAAACCTCTATCCATTTTATTTAAGTGGTTATCAAAGTTGTGCCAATGTTCCGCAGCATGCGTGCCCGCCGAGGGACTTCCTGTTTCCCCTGAACAGCCAGGCAGATAGTTCAAGCTATTTTATCAGGCATGTGATCCACGACCAGAGCAATCCTGACCTGGGAGACACCATACATTTCATCCAGAAATTTTATAATTATTATGCTTACGATGATGGCACGCCCGAACTGGGATATGGTTTAAGCCTGGCCGGCGGCAAGGTAGGATGCCGTTATACGCTTAACATCGCCGATTCGCTGAAAGGGATCGCCATGTTCTTCAACCGGGTACAAAATGACCAGAACGACAAATTCTTTACCTTGAAAATATGGGACAATAACAATGGTAAGCCGGGAAATGTCATCTGGGAAAAAGAGGATCTGAAGCCGAAGTTCAGCGACAACCTTTACCGCATGCAGATCTATGAGATCGATCCTCCGGTACCCCTGATAGGAACATTCTTCATTGGATGGGAACAAACTACGGCAGACCTTCTTAATGTTGGATTCGACACCCATAACGATGCATCAGAAAACCTGTTCTATAACACCTCAGGTATATGGGAGCAAT
>QMPN01000561.1 GCA_003648575.1 Bacteroidota bacterium | reverse complement strand
TGGAACAAGTGCCTTTCCCTGAATTTGGATCGATTAGAAAAGGATCAGCCCATACTCTGGTACAACGAACTTGCTTTTTGGCTTACCCTGTGGAAAAAATCTTATCCAAAGTAAATCGTTATCCAGAGTCATCATTCAATAGGCTTTCTAAATGCCTATAGATCAACAGTACTATTGATAATATTGTCGTGATAATATTTGCTATCTTCTTTATGGATGCAAAGTAGCATCCACCTTTAAACAGATAGCAAATGAAAACCGAACAAGAAATCAAATCTCTTATCAGAGAATGTGTAGCTTACCTCAGGGAGGGAGGCTATAGTGAGCCACGAATTGGGGATTACCACCGGCTGTGGCGCAATGGAATCGAGAAGTATATGAATAAAAACTCCTTAGTAAACTTCAATGCAACTATTGGCGAAGATTTTTTAGGTAACATTCCAAGACGGAGTGACTCTTACATGCGGACAATACGGCGCAGCGTGTACGTACTGACCGATTTTCTTTCATATGGCAAAGTCAGGAAAAGGATAATACAACATGTATATCATGAGTTGCCTGGTAAAATAGGTGAAGTTGCTTTTGAATTCATTGAGTCGCAAGCAAAACTTCGACGAAGCAAACTGACGCTTGAGAAGCACCAGCGCATCTTGAGTTATTTTATAAGCCATCTGGCATTAAAGTCAATAGTTCATGTTTCAGAAATCAAAGAAGAAGATGTACTCTCGTTTATAGCATCTTCTCAAAACTGTAAAGATCATTGGCTCAATACAACCCGCATGTTCTGCCGGTTCCTGTATGAGCAGAAGCATATAGATAAGAATTTGGAATATGTCATCGGAAGAAATAACTATCCTAAACGTGAAAAACTGCCGTCAATATATGATGCCGATGAGATAAAGCGTATTGAGGATGTAGTAAACCAAGCAAGTGCGGTCGGGAAACGTGACTATGCAATGCTTCTTCTAGCCACGCGGCTCGGCCTTCGTTCGTCGGACATAGCAGGACTGAGGTTCGAGAATTTGGATTGGGAGCAAAACATCATTTGCCTAACGCAGTACAAGACGAAGAAGGTGATAGAACTACCACTTCTGACAGATGTTGGTCAAGCCATAATCAACTATCTGAAGTATGGCAGACCAGTATCTGATCTACAACAGGTATTCCTGACAGCCTGTGCCCCGTATCGTCCCGTCAATAGGTATGTAATAAATGGAGCAGTAAGCAAGACTATAAAAGAATCTGGTGTTGAAATCACAGGCCGCAAGTTCGGTCCTCACGCTATGCGGCATTCGTTGGCAAGCCAGCTACTGCATAATGGGACTTCTCTTCCGGTCATATCAGAAACACTCGGCCACTCTGATACTCAGGCCACCATGAACTATCTGCGTATAGATATTAATAATCTTATGCAGTGTTCGCTAGAAATTCCTTTGGTATCAACAGACTTTTACGAGCAGAAAGGAGGTGTTTATTATGAGTAAACAATCTGAATATAGGAGTGAGTTTGCACCTTATTTTGACAGTTTCCTGAAGATGAAGGATATCTTGGGATATGGCCTAAATAAGTTCAGGAGTACATTTTTAGAGTTTGACAGGTTCTTCGTAGAAGCTGGTGTTACAGATACTTACATAACCAGCAAACAAATTGCTACGTGGAGGTTAACCCGTGTTAATGACAAAGCCAGAACGCTTTACTACAAATATTCCATTCTGTCCCAGTTCTGCAGGTATATGTGTCATCTTGGTCATGAATGTTACATACCACGGCTACCCAGGAGAAAGGAGACGGACTTCATACCATATATTTTCACTCATGAACAGATGAAAAGTATCTTCAGGGAATGTGATATGCTGACTCTACAACCTGTCAATATGAACAGTGCTCTTTTTGCTATACCGGCTCTGATACGCTTCCTCTACAGTACAGGTGTAAGGATTGGTGAAGCCTTATCCATCAAAAATGTGGACATAGATTACTCACGCCATTGGATCATAATAAGGAAAACAAAAAACAAGATGCAGCGGATGGTACCTATCAGCTCATCACTGGAAAAAGTGATAAAGCAATACGAATCATATAGGACCCGGATGCCGATTGAAGGCCTGACAGACAAGGAGAGTTTTTTCTTTGTGTCGGCCATTGGAAAACCATTAACAAACGGTACAGTATACTGCTGGTTCAAGAAGGTGCTAAGGCAATGTGGTATCCCTCATATCGGGAAGAAGCAAGGGCCTCGTGTTCATGACATTCGCCACACCACGGCAATCCACTCCCTTGAAAAAATGGTAAAAGGTGGGGTCGACATTTATTGTGCGCTACCTATTCTGTCTACTTTCCTCGGACACAAAACGATAACAGGAACGGAGAAATATGTAAGGATGGTACAGGAGATTTACCCTGACATTATCGGGATGGAGAATCCGGTTACATCTTTTGTATTCCCCAACAAACCCGAAATAAGCATTGATTATGGAAACAGCTACTGATTTTGCAAAATACCTGACAAAGTTCTTCACGGAATACCTTGTCGGAGAAAGGGGAGCCAGCTCCCATACAATAAGATCGTATAGCAATACTTTTACCCTTATGCTTACTTATATGGATAAAGTCAAGCACATAGCAGCTGATAGGTTGACCCTCACCCATTTTTACCGGGAAACCGTTCTGGACTTCCTTGACTGG
>QMPN01000560.1 GCA_003648575.1 Bacteroidota bacterium | reverse complement strand
ATGTTTGAGTAGTTCAACTCTATCCTGGTACCATATTTCCCACCCAGCTTGGAACGTTTGGGGATCATGTAATTTACTTTGGCCTGGATCCCTATTTCACCGTTGGGCTGGGTGGCGTAAGGATAGATTGTTGCAAGGCTATAGGTTTGGGGATTAGTAAGAGGTGGCAAATAATTGATGTCAAGGGCCTCACCCAACTCACTGCTCCTGGATTTATAACTCATATTATCAATGCGTTTTCCTGAAAGTGAAACTCCAAGTCCCTTTCTTGAGTAAGAAAACGTTGCCAGCATTGATTCCCCGTTCTTGTAGATATAGTTGTTCATGGCCGAGGGATTGTTGATCTTGTAGGCGTATTCACCATTGAACTGAAAACCACCATAGATCAATTGTAACCTTCCGGCATAGGCGGCTACATTGCTGGGGAGTATGTATTTGTATATTACTGTATCCCTTACGAGTGTCTTGTCCTTGACCTTTTCGTAATTGCTGACAAAGCTTCCACCGAGGATGATCTTGGTTTTGGCATCGGCCATGCCATTGAACATATCGTTCAGGTAGAATTCAGCATCTATACCTTTCACGATACCGCGGTTTCCGTTGGCATAGGGCTCCCAGTAGTAGCGTTGGGTGCCGATCAAGCCTTTCAGGGCAATACCTTTATATGGCTGGATCTTCACCCTTGCCCCCCTGATGGAATTATCATACCCCAGGGTCCATTCCTCGTAGCTCCTGAGCACCAGCCCGTTTCCAAATTGCTCGTAGAAGTTTCCAACAGTGATCTGTATGTTTTTAAACTGGTATTCGGCAAAGTAATACGGGATGCCGTGTCCTTCATATTTTTGATTGTATCCGGCAATGGGAGGCAGGTAGGCTTCATATCTGAAGCCTGCACGGAAATTACCGTTGGTATAAATAATATTTCCGAAACCATTAAATCGGAACAGTTTTCCGTCAAGGGTTGAGTCGGTAATTCCCAATTTGTCATCTTCCATGTAATACTGTCCGTCAAACTGAAAGCTCCCGGTCACCTTTCCATAGTCGACAAAATTCTGTGCCTGCGCACCGGAAAAGATCAGGGTGAGGCCTGTAATCAATACAGGAATTAAATTCTTCATTACGTTGGTTTTGGTTTAGTGATGTGAGGCTACAGTATCTTAGTGTGCATCTATTTCCTGGCCCGCAATAATTTTACGTACGTTTTCAATGATCTGAAGTTCACCTCCTTCAGAGTATGAAGTATGTTGCCATACAACATTTCCATCCCCATCGAGGATAAAGGTATGCGGGATCATATTAACATTCATGGCCCGCTTGAAATCCCCGTTTACATCCAGCAATATTTCGTAATCCCAGTCATTGCCATCGGCAAAAGGTTTGACCTTTGAAGTCGACCTGGCGTCATCAACGGAAACAGCGATCAGCTTTACTCCGGTCTCTTCCTGCCAGTCGATGTACTCATCAGAAATAGTATTCAATTCCTTGATGCACGGCTTGCACCAGAGTGCCCAGAAACTGAGAATAATGGGTTTCCCATCGTTGCTGATATCCGCAGTGTTGAAGGGTTCACCGTCGGCATTCCTCAGGTCGATGGAAGGCAGTCTCCGCCCCCTCTTTTCATCATCCTGGGAATAAACAGAAAACCCAATGAGAAGAACCAGCATGATCAAACTTAATTTCTTCATGTTAATTATGATTTTATATAGATTATTATATTCTTAATTATTGGAAACGTTAAAAGTATAAAGAAAATTACATAAATACTTCCAGCAACTTAGTTTTTTGCAGTGGGCTGATAAAGATATTTTCGATGCTGGCAGGAATAAGGATCAACTCCCCGGCATTAATGTCATACTGCTCATCATTGTACTTAATAAACGCCTTTCCTTCAGTGCATAAAAGGGATACAAAGGAGTCGAAGGTACTGTAGTCTTTTTCGATTGCATATTTTTCCAGAGAGATCAGGTTAGTGGTAAAATGCTCACAGCCGGCCAGCCTTACACTTTTGTCTTCTTCCTTCAGATAATCTGTACGGTATTTTTTATGTACTTCAAAATCGATGGCATCCAATGCTTCTTCGATATGCAATTCCCTGCTTTTCCCTTCATCGTCGGTTCGGTCCCAGTCGTAGATGCGATAGGTTGTGTCAGAGGTTTCCTGGATCTCGGCCAGCAATACACCGGGCCCGAGGGCATGCACTCTTCCTGCAGGCATAAAAAAGACATCACCTTCGGAAACCTTTTCGTAATTCATGATCTCCGGAAGGGTATTGTTCTGCAGGTGTTCAAGGTAGGTTTGTTTATTCAGCTTTTGCTTAAAGCCACTGATCAGCTGTGCGTTTTTATCTGCACCCAGCACATACCACATTTCTGTTTTGCCACGTCCGATCTTCCTCCTGGCTGCAAGCTCATCATCAGGATGTACCTGGATCGAAAGCCAGTCATTGGCATCGATCAGCTTGATAAGTACGGGAAACTCATTGCCGAACTTTTCATACACATCGTCACCGACAAGGTCATGCATATATACTTCGAGCAGTTCATTCAGCTCATTGCCTGACAGAAAGCCGTTGGTCACGATGCTGGGGCTCCCTTCAACTCCCGACAGCATCCATGCTTCACCGCAATTGGCCAAGGGGGAGAAGTCAAGGCCCATCACTGATTGTATCTTGTCACCACCCCATATCTTATCCT
>QMPN01000559.1 GCA_003648575.1 Bacteroidota bacterium | reverse complement strand
GTCGGGATGGTGCACCAATCTGTCAATCTCTGCCTTCGGAAGGCCATAAACCTTACCCAGCTCACGAAAGATCGACCGCCCCTTAAAAGTCGACATGGCCCCGAGCAATGCGGTATGCTTTCTGCCATACCTTTTAAATATATAGTCCTGCACCTCATCCCTTTCCCGCCATGAATAATCGATGTCGAAGTCGGGTGGTGTGCTCCTGCGCGGGTTGATGAAGCGCTCAAAGTAAAGGTTCAGGTCGATAGGGTCAACATCTGTGATCCTCAGGCAATAAGCGACTACACTATTTGCACCACTACCGCGCCCTACATGATAGAATCCACGCGACATGGAATAGCGGATAATGTCCCATGTGATGAGGAAATAGGAAGCAAAGCCCAGGCGGGTGATCAGGCCCAGTTCGTGCTTCACACGCTTCTCAGCCTCCACCTTATTCTTACCGTAGCGGTATGCCAGTCCGTCCATGGCCAGCTTTTCGAGCAGTATCTTGTCATCATACAGGCTGCCCGTAAAGGTTTTTTTGTTCTTGATGGAATGGAAATCGAATTCGATATGGCAGCCGGCCATCATCCTTTCAGTATTCCTGAGGATATCGGGATAATACTCAAAGGCTTTCAGTACCTCGTCGGCAGGCAGCATCAGCTCATCAGGTCCTGCCATGAATGAAGGATCCAGTTTCGATAAGAGGGTGTTGTTGTCGATGGCCCGCAGGTGGCGGTGCAGTTCAAAGCCACGGCCATTGGCGAAGGTGACCGGGTTTCTTACCACCAGCTTTGATTGCCTGTTTCGCAAGGGGGAGGAGAGGAGCCTGCCCGAGTCGGATGGGCGTATGCCGATATATTCATTATCTCTCAGGATTGAAGGTTGCAGTCCTTCAAAAGGATAGATCAGGTAGCAGTTTGGCAGTATTGGTGGTCTTTCCGGCAGTGAGGTTTTGTTCAGCCTGTGATACGAGAGGAATTCGTTCAGCTCCCTGAAGCCTTCATTATTTTGCGCAATTCCCGTATACAAATACCTGTTGCCTTCACGAAACTCTATCCCCGCCACCGGATGCACGCCTTCCTCATTGCATGCCTTCACAAAATCCAGTACCCCGGTGGAATTGTTGATATCGGCGATCCCGAGCATGTCGAGCCCATTGGCTTTGGCCAGCTTCACCAGGACTTCCGGCGAAAGAGTGCCGTAGCGGAGGCTATAGTATGTATGGTTGTTGTAATACAATTTTAAATTTTGAGTTTTGAGTTTTAAATTAATTCTTCAATCTAAACTCACTATTCTACACTAACAATCTTTACTAATCAGTAATCATTTGGATATCATCACTCAATTAAGCACTAGGCACTTCACAGTCCCACCGCTCGCCTAACCGCCTTCTTCCCATACCTCAGCCGGATATTATCCATCGCATTATACAGGCTCACCATCTCCGGGGTATCTTCAAACATATTGAGTTGTTGCACGCCGCTCACCAGGTGGCTGAATTTTATGCCTACCAGCCTGATGAGCATCCGGCGTTGGTAAAGCTTCTCAAATAGTTCAAGCCCTATGGGGATGAGCACATGGTCGAAAGCTGTATAGGGGATACGCTTTTGCAGGGTATGGGTATCGAAGTTGGCATAGCGGATCTTCACCGTGATGCAGGAGGTGAGCTTCTGCTTTTTCCGGAGTTCAAAAGTCAGGCGTTCTGCCTTGGCGCTGATGATCTCTTTCATCCTTATTATATCTATGGTATCGTCCTCGAAGGTGCTTTCCGAGCTGATCGACTTCCGCTCCGAGTATTGCTGCACCGGCCTGTTATCGATGCCGTTGGCCTTTTTCCACAATACGATGCCGTTCTTTCCCATCAGGCGTTCCATCATCTCCGGGGGGATGCTGCTCAAAGTCTGTATCCTGGAAACCCCCATGGAGCGTAGCAGTTCATAGGCCTTCTTTCCCACCATGGGGATCTTCCGTATGGAGAGCGGGTCCAGGAAGGGCTGCACCTCAGGCTGTGCCACCTGCAGCAGGCCGTTGGGCTTTGCTTCCCCGGTGGCGATCTTGGACACGGTCTTGTTCACCGACAGGCCAAAAGAAATGGGCAGCCCGGTATGGTCCATAATGCGGTTGCGCAACTCCTGTGTCCATTTTAATGAGCCGAAGAAGCGGTCCATGCCGGTGATGTCAACATAATGCTCATCGATGGACGCCTTCTCATAGAGAGGTGCCTGTTCGGCAATGATCTCCGTGACCATACCCGAATATTTGGAGTACATGTCCATGTCGCCCCGCACGATGATGGCATCATTGCACAGGTTTCTGGCCATCTTCATGGGCATGGCCGAATGTATCCCGAACTGCCGTGCCTCATAGCTGCAGCTGGCCACCACGCCACGGTCGGAAGTCCCGCCGATGATGACCGGCTTACCCATCAGGCTGCTGTTCATAAGTCGCTCCACCGACACAAAAAAGGTGTCGAGGTCGAGATGGACGATCTGTCTTTTTCCCTGGATCATAAAAAAAATAAAGAAAAACTTGCTTTTAATAAATCAATTGCATTACCTTTGATTAGAAATTAATCAAATAATTGATTACAATATAATCATTAATCGATACAGAATGCAAGAAAAAATGACTTTTTATAGTGTTGAGTGTTGAGGGTTGGGTGTTGAGTTAGTTATAAGTTTCTAATTGCAAGTTGATAGTTCCTTCATAACCAATT